>CAYHJT010000085.1:0-4620 GCA_964356985.1 Candidatus Woesearchaeota archaeon | reverse complement strand
TAAATATTTCGAGGCTAAGAAGAATCCTGTTTGGGGGGTTTAACAGCTGTTGCCGAACGCTTTGCCTACGGTTGCGAGATCAAGGATGTCGATTTTGTTGTCTTTGTTAATGTCTGCATTGAAGTTCCAACTTAAGTCTGTTTCTATTGGCTGGCTTCCGAATGCTTTGCCGACTGCTGCGAGATCAAAAATGTTGACCTTGCAATCTTTTGTAGCATCCCCTGGCAAAAACTTTACAATAATGTCAGCTTCTGCTGCTGGCTCTTGAATTTCCTTATTCCCTGCTGTATCAACAGCTGTGCAGAAGAATCTATAATTTACATTTACTTTTATAGTAAGATTTGCTGCTGTTTCTGCTGTAGAATTAAATATTTGAGTGAAGTTATTATCTTCGGCTAATTTAAAAACTCTAAAGTGGTCTATTTCTCCAACTTCATCTGTGCCATTCCAAGATATTTGAATAGTCATTATTGAAGAATTAATGTAGATTACATTAGGAAGAGGGTTAATAACACAGCTTGGAATAGCGTCATCAATTATATTAAGCGTTGAATTTGTTGTTATCTTCTCAAAAATTTCAAATTGAATTGTTGCGTTGTTGCGAATTTCAGTTCCTGAGGGCAGGCCTGCAAGAGGCTTTACAGACAGCAGAACATTGTCTGTTGCGTTTGGTGGCAGCTCAATATTTGAGAGATTAAATTTAATTGTTCTCTCTGCAAGAGTTGCTGTCCATTTCTCAGTTATTGTTTTATTTATTGTGATGTTGCCAATAATTATTGTCTTATTTTTATTTCTTTCTAGAAGTGTTACTGGGCTGTTTTCGGATAGTGGATAGAATACGCCATTTGATATGGCTACTTCTACTGTGCTAAGATTAAGCTCTGGAACTAAAGTATCTGTAAGAAAGATATCTAGGGCTTCAACATCTCCAACATTTTCAAAGTGGATTGGGTAGATAAGAAGCTGATCAGAGGTAATGAATTTATTTGCCATCACTCCTTTTTCATTAGGGTCACGAGGCCTTACTACGCATTGTGAATATGAGTCAGATGCAAAATGGCTGCCTTTTACTCCTGAACCAACAGGAATTTTTTCTATATAAAGAATTTTATGGATGTCGAACTTCCAGTTAGACTCACATACCTCATTCCTTTCATCTATGCAGCTACAAAGTCCTTGAGGATTAAACTCTGGGTCATATAAATTCCTACACACAATTGCATTCAATCTTGCACAATTGCTAAATAAAGCATTAAAATATGCTAAGTCTTCTATAAACTTTCCAAATTCCCATAGGCTATATAGGTGTCCTTCTGCAATTCCAAATGGGTCAGGTCCAACTCTTAACCTAAAACCTATAAAATATTCTATTTCATCAGCGAACAACCACCCTGTTACCATTGAACCAATATCTGTACTGCTGTTTAGTCTGACTTTATAAGAAAGTGTTAAAGAGCCTTTAGGCAATAATGTTTCTATATACCAGAATATACTTGAATTTATACTTGTGTTTGTACTTCTATTCAAAAGTGATACATTAATTGGTTCAGGGTTTGCAGAGATAAACTCAAACCAAGGTTCGAGGGCTTCAACAACTATAGTATCATTTACTGTTTCATTGCCTACATTTTCCAGTGTTATGAAATAATCTAAAACTCTACCAGGAACTGCTGTTGGGCCCCACTTACGAATGCGCAAATTTGCATCGCACACATCACCTATGATATCAAGGTCAATATCAGACTGGTCTGGATTTGCAATAAATGGACAATTATCACAAATGTTTCCTATTGTATCATTATCGCCATCAGTTTGGTTAAGATTAGAATTCAATGGACAATTATCTATTTCATTAGCTACACTATCATTATCAATGTCTAAGTCGCAAACATTGCCAATTCCATCATTATCAAAGTCATCTTGACCTGGATTTGGTATAGTAGGGCAATTGTCAAATCTGTCTGGAAATCCATCTCCATCTGTGTCTACGTCAATTACTACAAAGGTTAAAGGAGCAAAATCTCCGCCATTTGCAATATTGTTGCTTGAGTTGTATGGCAACTTTGTATCGCCAATGCCATCGCCATCTAAATCAGTTCCATTATAATCATGCCAAAAGTTGCCTCCTATGAAGAAGCCGTTAATGATATTTTTTCCCTTAGTTCTATTAATATTCCAAGTGTTACGGACATTATCGAAGGCATTTATTTTGTTGTTGAAGAAGTTGTTATAAATTAGGTTATCACTACTGTAAAGGATAATTCCATAATAACTATTAATTATAGTGTTATTTGTTATACTATTGTTATTTGATCCACCTAAGGTTATGCCAACACTATTATTAGTAATTTTATTGTTTGCAATTATATTTAGTGAGGAGAGGTATAAATATATACCAACGCTATTATTGCCAACTTGATTGTTTATTACTTTTGTAGAACTTGAGGCATAAAGTAAGATGCCCCTTCCATTATTATTTACAGTATTGTTTATTATAGTAGAGTTTCTGCCTATGTCAAGTACGCCTTGGATAAATATCCCTTCCCCATTATTATTTACAGTATTGTTTATTAGAATGCTTTCTCCACCACCAAAAATAGTGATTCCCCCACCGTTATTATAATTTGCTATATTATTCGTTATTAAATTTGAGGCAAACAGCTGTGTTACTAGAATGATACCATTAATATTGTTGCTCACATTAACCATATCAACCTTAGAATTTTTAGTGTCGAACAGAAGTACACCAACACCATTCTTAGTCAGAGTTAAATCCCTTATTGTAATATTATTACAGCTAATGCAATAGAAGGCTCCTACATTCGTTGAACTATCAAAGATTGTGTTATTTGCATTTTTGATATAAAAGATTGGCTTTCCATCAACTGTATTGGAGAAGTCTATGTTGTAAGTAGCCATACTATTAAAATAAAGATTTTTTTGAGTAGGAGGAATAAAGTTAAATGTATTATTACTCATAACATTATTTTTTAGGGTGTCGCAGCAGCTTGACCCTATAGTAATTCCTTCACTATTATTTTTTACCGTATTGTTTAAAAGTATATTGTAACTACCGCCAATACCAATTCCTTGCCGATTGTTGATTGCAATGTTATTAGTTAGATTATTATTACCATCGGATGAGAAGAAACCACCATTATAATTGTTTTCGGCTATATTGGAGGAAAAGGTATTATTTGTGCCTATCGAAAAAAACCCGTATTCATAATTATTACTGGCAATATTGTTTAAGAAAATGTTATTGTTTGAAGAAACATACCATTGGAAAGTGCTACCACCGACGAAGCCGTAATAATTGTTCTGAGCTAGGTTAGATATAAATACATTATTGTGAGAAGAAAGACGATTGGCGATACTGCCATAGTCGAAACCAAAATAATTGCTTTGGGCAGAATTATTTATTAAATAATTAAACGAGGAGTTCGAAAGCCCAATGCCAAGAAGGTTATCACTTACTTTATTATTTATTAATGTGTTAAAAGAAGATGAAATTAGAGCAATCCCTAAAGATGAAAATTGAGAAGTTTCATGTGCTGCATAATAGCTTTTACTTGCTTTATTGTTAATTAATATATTCCTGTTCGAAGAAAAAAGAAAGATTCCGCTATCTGAAGAATTAATAGTTGTTACATTTTCAATTTTTGAATTTTCAGTTAATGCAAACAAAACTCCTGGGCCATTATTCGCTAGTGTTAAATCTTTCACCGTAATGTTTGTTGAATTTATTGCTGCGACATAGCCTGCATCTGCTGGGATCTGCACGTTTTTCTGATTAACTAAGTAATAAATTGGCTTTCCATTTATTGTGTTGGAAGTGTCGATGTTATGGAAAAAACCACTTGGAGTATTACTATTTATGATAAGATTAAGCTTACTGCTGTTTGTTATTTTGTTACTTGTCATTGTTGTGGATCCAGATGAATCTACAGATAAACCATAAACATTGTTGTCAAAAGTGTTATTATTTAAGAAGGTATAATAAGATAAAGTAATAACTGTCCCATAACCATTATCGGTCCCATAACGATTATTGTTTACTGTATTACTAACAAGTTTTGTGAAGTTAGAATAGGTTATCTCAATACCATAATTTGTAACATTATTTATTGTATTAAATAAAAGGTTATTTAAGTTAGATGACTTAATTGAAATTCCAGAATACCAAGTAAGGCTTATTTCGTTATTTTGTATAACATTATAATCAGAGTTAAGCAATGAAATGCCATATCCAAGCGCCTGCACATTACAATTTTTAACAGTTACATTTGTCTTTGAAGATAAAAGAATCCCTGTGTAATAGCCAGTTATAGAATGCCCAGCACAATCTAAGGTGGTATCATTCACAGCTATTTCAACTTCCTCATTTACATCAGCAGTCAGCGTGCAAGTTCTTAAGGCAGCATCCCAACTGCCATAATTAATTCCTGTTGTGCTGCTGTTAGCGCACTGTGGAATGTCTCTGATGAAAATCGTGTGAGAGGCATTAGGCACAGGAGCAGTAGCTTCAGGCGCAGAAACACCAACAATTAGCAGAGAAAAAATTACAAAAATCCCAAGAAGAAAGACTATCTTGTATAATCCCCATAAACTCTCCAAAGC
>CAYHJT010000084.1:0-4797 GCA_964356985.1 Candidatus Woesearchaeota archaeon | reverse complement strand
CTAAATTACATATTTTGTATGTATTTATATATTTTTCTAATTTACTTAATTATATTGTACATACAAATTCTAATGATTTTAATTGTATTATACATACAATGTATGTGTTTAAGATAAAAATATTGATTCTAAAATTAAAAAATTTTATATAATCAACAATATTAAGTAAAATATGCGTAAAATTCTAGTTATAATGGATGGTGCTTCTGATTCAGGTATTAATACGCCATTAAAATCAGCAAATATTCCTAATCTTGATTATTTAGCTTTAAATGGTAGAACTGGATTAATGTATACTTTAAAAAAGGGAGTTGCTCCAGAATCGGATGTTGGTGTGATGTCTATTCTGGGTTATGATCCAAATAAATATTACAAGGGTCGTGGCCCATTAGAAATGAATGGTATGAATCTTAAATTTAAGGAGTTTACTGCATTTAGAGCTAATTTTGCGACAGCTAAAGATGGCAAGATTATTGATCGGCGTGTAGGTAGGAATTTATCCACGCAAGAATCTATAGGGCTTGCTAAATCATTAAACAAAATAAAATTAAGGTATGCTTTCTTATTCAAACCCACAGTAGAGCATCGTGGTTTATTTATAATTAAAAAAAGTCTTCCTTTCAATGTAACAAATACTGACATAGGTTACAAAAAGCTTGGTTTAATATCCAATGCATTATCAAAATTCAGTAATAAATTTGAATTTTCTAGATCATTAGATAAAGAATCTAAAATCACTTCTGAGATGATTAATGAATTTACTTTAGGGAGTATTGAAATATTGAATAATCATCCAATAAATAAAAGAAGGATATCTAGGGGGTATATGCCAGCAAACATAATCCTGTTAAGAGATCCTGGAAATAAATTGCCTAAATTTCCTAAAAAGAAGAATTGGATTGCTATAAATTCTATGCCTCTCGAGATAGGAATATCCAAATTAGCCGGTTTTAAGGTTATAAAAGTGCCTTTAGGAAAAGATTATTATGAAAATTTAAAGAATGTTTCTGATTACTCGATAAAATATCTAAAAAAATATCCAAATAAGGATTTTTACATCCACTTCAAAGAAACAGATATTCCAGGACACGATGGAAACTTTAAGGAAAAACAACGCATGGTAGAGTATCTTGATAAGGTTTTTTTCTCTGAATTAAAAAATATGAAAAATTCTATAATCATTGTTACATGTGATCATGCTACACCAACAACTTTAAGGTCTCATTCTAAAGATCCAGTCCCAGTATTAGTCCATGGATTAGGAAAAGATTATGCTAAAGAGTTCAATGAACTATCTTGTTCAAAGGGTTCATTACATATAAATCATGGTTATGAGCTTCTAAGTACCATACAAAATCTTTAAAAATTTATCATATCTTCTAAATCAATGGAAAAAGATGTAATAATCACTTTTGAAACATTGTACGAAATTCTAAGGCGAGAAAAATCCAGACCAGAATTACAAAAATTAGATGATACATTTTTTAAGGATGTAGTAAAATATCTAGAAGAAAAGAAGTCTATATTAGAATCGCAGTCAAAAAAAGATTCTATATTCAGCTCATCTGAGTTAGATAAAACTAAAAAACAAGTAGAAAATGTAAACAAGATAATTAAAGAATTATATGAAAAACGAGAGTTTAAAATAATTCAATTAGCATTACTATCTTCAAGAACGGGTGATTTTAATTCTATCAGTTCTATGCTTCCTGAAGAAAAATCATTATATGAAGAAATAAACGCTCTGCTAAAAGAAGGAAGGTCATCAATATTAGTTAATTTATTAGACGGAAAATCTCCCATAAAGTTAGAAAAAAGCTCTGAATCAAAACCGAAAGACATAAATATAGCTTATAAGGCTGAAGACCATAAGATTATAAGGATTTTAAGTCCTCTTCCGAAGTTTATGGGTCCGAATTTAGAGGTTTATGGTCCTTTTGAACAGGAAATGGTGGTTAATTTACCTCTTGAGATTGGATCCTTATTAATAAAAAATAAAAAAGCAGAAGAAATCAAATAATAAAATGAAATTACCAAAACAAAAGCATATATATTGCCCTTTTTGTAAAAAGCATACCTCTCATAAAATATCCCAAGTAAAGGGTAAAGAACGTGGATCTTTAAAGAAAGGATCTATCCAAAGAGCCATGAAACGTGGCCGAGGAGTTGGTTACGGAAATCTAGGTAAATGGGGTTCTAAACCAGCTATCTCCAAATGGAAAAGAGTTGGGGCAAAGGGAAGTAAAAAAACAAATATAAAATTTACCTGTAATGTTTGTAAAAAAACACACATTCAAAAAAAAGGTATAAGAACAAAAAAGATAGAAATTAAGTGATCAAAATGGAAGAAACAAATCAAGAAACAAAATCAAGGTTCATCAAGATAAGATGCCCTAAATGCAAGAATGAACAAATAATTTTTGGTAAGCCTGCCACAAAGATAAAATGTCTTGTGTGTGATAAAATCCTTGCTGACCCAACGGGTGGCAAAGGTAAAATTAAGGCTAGAATTTTAGAAGTGTTAGAATAAATAAATATGGTATTACAAAAAAAAGGTCTTCCGGAAGAAGGAGACATAGTTCTCTGTACTGTTAAAAAGATACTATTCCATTCTGTTTTTGTAAGCTTAGATGAATATATAAACAAAGAGGGCATGATACATATTTCTGAAGTTGCTCCGGGAAGAATTAGAAATATTCGTGATTATGTTGAAGAAAATAAGAAGATTGTATGTAAGGTTCTTCGTATAGATATTGAAAAGGGACATATTGACTTATCATTAAGGCGAGTAAACAATTCTGAAAGAATTAACAAAAATAATGATTATAAAATGGAACAAAAAGCTGAAAAGCTTTTAGAATCATTTGGTAAAGAACAGAAAAAATCTTTAGAAGATATGTACAAAGAAATTGGTCAAAAAATAATAGATCAATATGGTTCATTAAGAGAAGGATTTGAGAATATATCTATTGATAATTCGCTTATAAAAGAGCTTAGTTTTAATAAAAAAATAGAAGAATTTTTACTAAAGCATATCAACGAAAAGATAAAGCCCCCCCAAGTAACTCTTAATGGCACTTTAACAATACAAAGCACTTCATCAAATGGTATAGAAATAATAAAAAATGTTTTAAATAAAATATCTGATGCTAACACGAAAATATTATATCTAAGTGCACCAAGATATAGAATTTCTTTAACCGCCCCAGATTATAAAATTGCTGAAGCTAAATTAAAAGAAATGAGAGAAAAGGCGAATTCTTTAGCAAAAGAAAACAATTGTACTATTGATTTTGTTAGGGAAGATAAATGAAAACTCAGATATTAAAGTGCAATAAATGCAATGTATACACATTAAATGATGAATGTCCAAAATGTTCTTCAGTCGCGATTACAAATAAACCGGCAAGATTTTCATTAGAAGATAAATATGGAGAATATAGGAGAAAATATAAAGATGAAGTGGGAAACTAAAACATTCAATAAAATAAACGTAAATAATGTTTATCTTATAGAAGGTCTTCCTGGGATGGGTAATGTTGGAAAGATAGCAATTGATTTTATAATTGAAAGTTTAAATGCCCAAAAGGTTCTAGAAATATACTCATATTCATTTCCACATTGTGTATTTGTTAAGGAAGATAATACTATAGAAATACCTTCTATAAAGGTTTATCAAAAAAAGGTTAATAACAAATCTTTTTTGTTCATGGCTGGAGATATTCAACCTCTTGATGAAGTATCATGTTACGAATTCTGTGATTTTATTCTTGATTTATTCCAAAAGCAAAAGATAAACCAAGTCATAACTCTAGGTGGCATAGGCCAACCACAAATACCTAAAACTCCAAAAGTTTATTGTACTGGAAATGATAAAAAAATCATAAAAGAATATTCATCAAATAAGGTTAGCAATTCCATATATGGCATTGTCGGTCCAATAATCGGAGTTTCTGGAGTATTGCTTGGAACATCTCAACATAGGAATATTCCGGCAGTTTCATTATTGACAGAAACATATGGACATCCTACCTACTTAGGAATAAAGGGTGCTAAAGAATTATTAAATGTTTTAAACAAAAAATTTTCATTCAAATTAAATATAAATAAATTAAATTCGGATGTAGATATTATTGAAAAAGGTCTAAAAAAGAAAGTAAATCAAATGATGAAGATAAAGCCAGGAAGAACAAAAAAGACTGATATCAATTATATTGGTTAAAAATCTTTCAAGGATGATTGTCTTTTATCAATTTTCTTCGATTCATTCTCTTCAAACAATAATTTGCCGTATTCTCCATCATATCCGGGCCTTATTTTTATTTTGCCTTGTCTATTCAACATAATATAGTCTGCTAATTTTAAATCAATTACTTTTGAGAGGGAATTCCTATCTACATTTATGAGTATATTAAACTCATCTTTGAATTCTTTAATCAGTTTATTATAAATAAACCAAACTTTATTAGAAGAAACTAAGTTTATTTTATAGACTGCAGCAATTAATTCGCTTAAAGGTATCAATGTTCTAAAGGGTATCCTTTCTTTTGGACTATATCCTTCAGGCCTATCTGCAAGTTCATTAACTCTATTTAAAACTCCAATTGTTAAATGCTTTTTGCATACCGGACAAATATTATTTATTCTTTTAGATTCTTTAGGGTCGCAAAAAAATCTGCAATCTCTATGCCCATCAAAATGATATTTACCATAATTTGGATCAACCTCTATAGTTTCTAAAAAACCTTGTTTAGTTCTTATTGTATTAATAATTTCTGAATAATTCATGTCTATATC
>CAYHJT010000083.1:0-4813 GCA_964356985.1 Candidatus Woesearchaeota archaeon | reverse complement strand
ATTGCATTGATTGCTGTTGTCTTCGTATTTGCAGGATTATATCTTGCGTATCTTTGGATGTGCGAGGATGATTGGTGCTATCATTACGAATGGCAACGGGAGAGAAGAGCCAATGAGATTAATCCTAATTCTGCTCAATTAATTAATAATGAAGTTAATAGTGATGACTCTGAAATAAATAATGTTGAAATTCCTGTTGTGCAAAATGATAAGCCTGTGCTTTTTGGACTTGGAATTAATATTGACTCTTACAATTCTGCGACAAAAAAAGCTGGAGATTTAATCTTTACTAAAGACTTATTATTTGACGATGGGCGAGTAGACAATACTAAAGTGTTTGTTGATTTTGGGCATAAAGCTAAGTATTTTGAAGATGGTATCGGAAATATAGAATATTGGTTTCATGTTCCTCTAAATACTCCTGTCAAAAGCCCTCTTGCTGGAACGATTGAAGTTGGATATATTGAACACACGAAGGACTGGGCTGTTAGTATTAAACAACCAAATCATAATTATATTGTTTCATTTGAACATGTTGTTAATTTAAAAGTCAAAGAGGGAGATTCTGTCAATGTTGGGGATGTGCTTGGAGATGCATCTCCGAGAAATACTTTCAAGAATAAGATTGCGATGGTGGAGTTAGCTGTTTGGAAAGGTGGAAGTAGAATAGAGAAGTTCTGCCCATTTGATTTCTTAGATGAAAGTCTTAAACTTGAATATACTGAAAAGATAAATAATCTTGCTAAAGAATGGGAGAGTTTTATTGGAAAAGATGTTTATCAGCAAGAGAAATGGGTTTCTCCTGGATGCTTAGAGAATATGATTATTGAGAATTGAATATTTTTAGGGAGAAAGCAACTTGAATACTAGAACTGCCGGCCAGACTACTGCTTTTAGAATGCCAAGAACGCCTACCCAGAAACCGCTGGCTGTGGAGATGTAATAAATTGCTGCACCTACAAATCCAAGGCCGTAGATGCCACCGCACTTTTTTCTTGCGTGGTGATGCCATGAATAGTGGTTGCAATTGTAACATTCTTCATTGTTCATTTCTTTCATGTTCATTTTTGTTTGTCTTTTCATATTTTACCTATGCCTATCTTATTAATATAGCTTTGGTTTTTAGCATTAGAGCTTCTTCTTAGTCTTCTTGATGTCTTTGACTATTGTCTTTTCTAAATCGCCAAGTTTCTTGATAAGCATGTCTGTGCTGTCTACTGTTTTTGTATTTGGACCAGTGATTCCTTCATTCTTTTTGAAAAGTTCAGGATTATCTTGCTTGAACTCTTTAGCCATTGGTTCAATAACAACTCCAGAATCGTGTTTTAGATAAAGGTAAATCATCACTGAAGAAGCTAATCCTCCTAAAGTATCAACTATTAAATCCCACATTGTGTCGTGCAAGCTTGCTCCTTGCATACGAGTTGTGTTGAATGCTGTGTCTATTCCGAATTCAGCTATTTCCCAGAGAGCACCCATTGCAAGTGCAAATGTTAAGGAAAGAAGAGCAATTGTTTTTGGACTTGTCTTTATTTTATCAGTTTTGTATAAAACATATAAAATAATGAAACCGAGTATACCGAAAGCTAAACCAGAACTTGTATGCAGTAATGCGTCCCACCACCAATAGGTTGCATAATAGCTTTTTAACTCTCCGAGGAACAGAGTCATGTAAAAGAATAAAATGATGTAAACCTCTAACTTATCGGGGAATTTAATATTTGACCATTTTCCTATAAATCTTGGAAGAGTAATTAATATTGCTACAACAATAGTCAATATCATAAGCACCCAGTTCTGTCTGATTATTGAGCCTATAATTGAAATTACTAAAGTAATTAAGAGAATTAAAGTTAGAATAGCAATCTTAGGCGTTTTTTCTATTTCCTTTCTTACGACACTTTTCATATTTCCCTATATATTTGGAGGTTATTAGTAATATATAGATGTGCTGTATGTCGCCATACTCTTTGTTTTTGAGAAATTTACTTACAATTAAATAGTTAGTTTGAGTTATTTGATTGTGTTATCAATATATGATTTAGGGAATATTCTTCTGCCAGTGATTAGTCATTGGATGCTTTGGTTGAGTTTCTTGATATTTGTTGTTGGAATTTTATTCTTATATTCTTATCCTTATGTTAGGAAACCAAAGAAAGAGTTTCGTCGCCGTCATGTGAGCGTTCCTGTTGCTGGTGTTATTTCGCTATACATTTTCACGAAGATGCTTGAAGGAGTTATTTATCAAGGAGCTATTCTGAAATTTGATAACTGGTTTAATAACTTTACTTATTCATCGGGGATGACTAAACTCGCTTTAGTGATTACTAATTTTGGAAGTATAGTTACGATTACTTTCTTCTTTATTTTGGCAGCGATTATACTTATTTTGAAGAAAAGATGGCGTTATGCGTTGTTATCAACGATAGCTATTCTTGGAGGGCTTTTGTTGCAGATATCTATCAAGACACTCGTCCATCGCGTAAGACCTGAAAATATGATAGAAAATAGCTTTAGTTTTCCTAGTGGGCATTCAATCACTGCAATAGTTTTTGTTTCTTTGCTTATTTACTCATTTAAAGACGATTTTAAAAATAGGAACGTAAGATATGTATTAATAAGTACTGCCTCTGTTTTCTTTATATCTGTTGGTATTAGTAGAATAATACTTCATGTTCATTGGTTCAGTGATGTTATTGCTGGAATGTCTTTAGGATTATCTTGGTTTATGCTTTTAGTACTTATTGAGAGAGCTATCCCTGGAGTAGCTCAAGCTGTAAAGGTTGAAACAAAAGAAGCAAAACCTATTGTCCCTGTAGAAGCTGTTAAGGTTGTCAAAGAAATTGTTAAGACTGCTTGAATTTAGGTAGTTATTTCGAATCTGTAATTGAAAAATTATTAAACTATTGGTTCATTTGTAAATGATTATTCTTTCTATCATTTTAGACTTGATAATTGCATTAACCTATGGTAAAGAGCGATACTTTTAGATTTAATAAGGATGAACTAATTATATGTGTGCAATAGAATAAATTTAGTTTGAATTTTTACTAATCAAAAAAGAGTTTTTATCTTTTAAATTTAAACCAGAGGCCACTCAATAAAGAGTAGCATCCAAATGCAAGCAGTCCTATTGCTACAATTCCAAGAAGCCAAGAGCCGTAAGGTTGATGCAATAAAATCAAAAGAGCCCCGTCTATTCCTTTTACTTCTGCAGAATTAGAATGATATGCTGCGAATAATAAAAATAAACCTATGAGTGTGGATACTACCGAACGGGCTAATGTGCCAATGCGTCCAACTATTTTGATAATCTTTTTCTGTTTAGAAGTCAAGGTGTAATTTTTAATTTGTTGGTCAAAGTTATGACGCAATCCTCGGTATATTTGATAAAGACTAATTCCTAAAACAAGTATTCCGATTAATCCCACAATCCATTTACCAAAGGGTATCAAGAATATGGTGCTGATAACATTCTTAATCTGAATACCCTGAGCGCCATTTTGGGCTGCATTTGGCATATTAAAAATAAAATTGTATGTTGGAATTGTTAGAATTACATAGGCTATCGCACTGACAAAGAATCCAATCCTCTCTAAAATCCCTTTAAAACTTTTACCTTTATGTAACGGATCAAAGAAGGCTCTAATTAATCCCCATAATGAATACCCCACTAATCCGATTAATACTATTCCCAACAATATACGACCAATAAGTTGTTGTCCAATTAGAGCGAGTGCACCTTGTTGGTCTTGTAAACTACCCGATGCACCAAATGCTAACCTTATTGCTAAGATTCCGATGGTAAAATAAATCAAACCACGTGCACCATAACCCAATCGCGTTAAATTCTCTAAGAGTGGGCTAAAAGCAATCTTTTCACCTTGTTTCTTAATCTTTTTTATTGTGTTCTCTTTGTTTTTCATAAAATAATTTTTCTTTCCTTAAATGGTATTTCTGAAATAATGATTCTATTGCAGTATATGAGAGGCCAAACCAAGCTATTCCAACAGCATAACCAGCTATAACATCACTTAGATAGTGATCTCCTACATAAAGTCTGCTGAAGCCAATGAATAGAACTACTAACAATGCAGCCAGAATCACTAAATTTTTTCTAAGACGAGATTTAATTTTTGGTAATAATAAATAAACCAAGAATCCACAGAGAACAAGTATAGTTTTTGTATGTCCACTAGGAAAGCCAGGGATATTTGAGCTGTTGAGCCATATCTGCTCGTTAAATATAAGAAAAGGCCTAGGGCGCATAAAAATATGTGATAAAAAAAGAAATATCAACCCAGATAATCCCATAGATACTATAATCATAACTAGCTCTCGCCAGAATTTTTTACGAATAAAATATAAAGCTAAAATTACTGCGATTAATGCAGTTCCCCACACGCCAAAGTAATATCCTGCGACCATGATATTTATTACTAAAGGCGAGCTGTTTAACGCAAGATTATGGAACCAATTAGCTACTGGCAGATCCCATTGAATTAGCGGACCATTATTAACTAAGTTGTATGCTATGGTAAGGAAGATTAAACTACCTATAATAACCATAATTAATCCTATGTAGGGTTTATTTCCCAAATATCCGGGACTACGTAAATTGCTAAATGTGTGAGGATTATTCATAAAAGATATGTCTTTATGTAGTATATATAGGCCGAGAGTATTAGATAGTACAACATCAATATAAGAACTGCGATTCTCGTTAAATATTTACAGGCAAAATGAAAGCACAATTAATCATAAATCCTAAATCTGGAAAAACGAAAAGAAAAATGCCTCCAATATTTAAATG
>CAYHJT010000082.1:477-4851 GCA_964356985.1 Candidatus Woesearchaeota archaeon | reverse complement strand
CAAATTTTGGTAATACCACCTGCTCCAATGCCTCACCGACAACGGAAATCATTTCTCGCCTTTGATTATTGGTCATTTCGGCCTCCTTTATTACCATACCACATTTAGAATTTAGAAATTCTCCCTTACAACTCTTCCGCACTCTTCATCGGCCTCGCCAAAGGTTTAAGTTGTTCTTTGTCCTGCGGCACTTGGGCTTCAAGATCCTCAATCGCCTGGCGGGACGAAAATTCCGGCAGAGAAAAAGTATAATGCTTTATCTATTATCATAATAATAAATCAGAGGGATAACTCATGTTTTTCCTTTTGTAAGCTGCACCCTTGGAATAAAAATTTAGATTATCTCCATAATTATCAATATCTTTACGAATGAATTCCTTAGTCTCTCTCCCAAAGTATCCTTCTTCTTTAATAAATCTAACGCCACTGTTTCCAGAAGACTTAGTAACAAGTGCTGGCATATTTAGACCTAACTGACATGCCGCATAAATCCAAGCAGGGCTACGAGGATTTATCTCGTAGATATTATATTTACCATTGTTATTAATCGTTTCAATCTCAATAATACTTGTTCCGAACGCAAATTTGTGGGTAACTTCTTCTGCAAACTTTAAAAGATTTGTGGTTTTTTTTATTTTTCCAAACCAAGTAGCACCATTTTGATCAAGACCAATCTTTGTCATTTCAACATATCCAACTATTTCATTCTCCCTCAAGGCTACTATACAATTTTCGTAGCTACCTTCAATATACTTTTGGATGAGACAGGAGATTTCTCCATTATTCCAAATTTTTGAAATTTTATTGACGTTTTCTATTAAACTATTTTTATCATCGCAAACATATGCACCTTTTGTTAATCCCTTACAAACAACGGGATATTCAATAGATTCCGCATACTTTATTGCCCCTTCTATTGAAAATACAATTTTTGTGGCTGGGGTCTGATATCTATCATTATTTATAATGAATTTAGATAAGTTTGATTTCCGTATCTCCTTCAAAACATTTATATCCGGTGCAATCAACTGAACCCCTAAATAATCTAGTTTATCTTTGAGAAACGAAAACAAGATAATGGTCTCATCATAGCAAGGAAATATAAAATCTAAGCCATATATTTTCTGAATATCAATAATTTTCCTTATTAATGAATCAAAATTTAATGTTCTTATTTCTTCCCAACAATAAGCCTTTTTAAACAAAGAAGAGCCGGCGTTAATAAAGGGTGTATCATCAACACCAATAATATCAAAACCCGTTTCCTTGAGACATCTCGCTACCCCAAGACCGGCCTGTGGGCTATCTACTACTTTTAAATCGGTGACAAGGGCTACTTTATTCATATATTTTTACCTCGGGAATTTTCGAAATAAAATTTGCGGCTTGACTATATGAGTAAGCCCCAACACCATGAATAATTACTCGGTCGCCGACAGATGGTTCTTGATGAATGATAACGTTATCAGCTATCTTATCAATCTGCATACAAGAATTGCCAAAAATAACTATTTCTTTCGGACTCTTTTGTTTTTTTGTAGAAACTTGATATTCAATCCAGAATCTCTTCTCGAAAAAACATTGAAAATGCATGATGTTTGTATCAACTGCTACCATAAATTGATCAAAGTTAAGCTGTTTGACAGAAATAACTCGTGATTCAATGTTAACAGCATCTGCTACAATATTTCTTCCAGCTTCGCTTATAATTTTAAGCTTTGGGAATATTTCTGCGATCATTCCTGGAAGCTTTTGATATATATCGCTTTGATGAATAAAATCATTCGCGGCAGGCAAACCACCGCCAATATTTAAAAATTCTAATCCTTTAATATGACAGTTAATAAATTCGTTTATATGAGAAAATATAGACCGGTAATTTTCTAGATTAAAATTGTTTGTGGAAAAATGAAAATGGATACCAGAAAGCTTAATAAAATCGCTGATTTCTTCAATTTTCTTATCTAAATTTTCTGAAGGAATTTTGTATCCAAATCTATCCCATACTCCTTCTCTATCCAGATATATTCTTATTCCCACCTTTATTTTTTTATCCAAAAGCGTTTTATCAAAAGTGCGCAGAATATCAATATCTGAGTCATTATCTATATTTAAAAAAATCGTTTCTGTTCTTTTTAAAATATCTGTTATTAGTTTGGCTGATTTCCCTGGACCATTCAATACGAGCGAGTTAGGTTTGAATTTTTTTATTAAATTCCATTCCAATTCCGAAACTATCTCAAACCCACAACCTTCTTCTTTGATTACCTGTAAAACTTCGTTGGCAAAATTAGTTTTAACAGAATAAAATAAATTAAAATCTAAATCCTTATCCAGAAAAGCATTTTTTAACTTAGAGATATTTTCTTTTATTTTTTGTTTATCAATTTTATAACATGCCATAATCTTAGATAACCTTTTTACTGAGATAATAAAAATAATCTTTATCGGTCGCATAAAACTCTCGAAACTGATTTAATGGTTTTAAATTATAATAAATTGTATGAAGACAAGACGAATCTTTGTCATTAGTCTTATGAATCAAACCTAATGGTGGAACTACAAAGTAAGAACTCCCCATTAACCTATCAGAATAAAAAGGAGATTTGTATTTACCAACAGCATTTATCAATAAAAGAGCGTAAGCATTTTCATAGGCCCTTGCAATTCCTAAGGCATCATAATATTTCTTTTCCAATAGAAAATGATATTTTAATTGCAAGGCGTTTCCCGCTACACCCCAAAATGAAGGCAAAACCATCAAGTCAATTATCCCTACATATTTTCTGAATACTTCTGGTAATATAATATCCCAACAAATCGCTAGTCCCACTCTAATATCTTTCACCTTAAAAACCGCTTGTTTATTATCTGATTGACAAATATAATTATCATTATAAATCAAGGCTTTTTTATGATACTCGTCTAAAATCTTCCCATTCTTTATGGCTAACGAAGTATTAAAATACCTCCCCTCTTGTTTAAGGAGGACTGAGCCCATTATAAAAGTGACCTTTGGATAATTTTTGGAAATTTGGGATAAGAGAACCTTTATTTGCTTTGAAGATATTTTCTTTTCATATTCTACCATGAAATCCAATGTAAGCGGTCCTGATAAAAAATACTCTGGGAATATCAATAGATCTAGAGTATTAATCTTCTTCTTGTTTTGCTTTAATAGTCTTTTTACCTCATTGAGATTTTCTTTAACATCTAAAAATTTTGGCAAGTATTGAAAATAACCTATCTGTATCATTATTACATCCTTTGTTTAAAAAATTTTATCTTAAAATTAAATTTTTGAAAAAAGCCTTCTCTGCTTTCTTTGATATAAAAGCACAGAAGGCAAAATGTTTTTGACTAGAGCAATTCTCTAGAATAGATTGTTAAAGTAGTGGTCTCTATTCCATTTTAGATCTGGTTTGATCCTTGCCTTGTATCCTCGGCAGGCAACTAGCGCAGGAGGAAACTTTCTTCCTTTTTCTCCTTCAATCCTTAGCTCCTTGATTCTGTGTAACCAATTTGGACTATGCCCTAATTCTTTAGCTACACTTTCGGGACTACGTTTTTGCCATCCCATTCTTCTTAAGATTGGATCAAGAACAAAGCAACTAGTACCGTAAAGTTGATCATCATAAAATCCAAGTTCGCTTATTGCCGGTCTCCTGTCTAATACATATCGCGGGACACTCAACATCTCACCAATTTTGTAGACTTCTGATTTGTAAAAGTCTATCAAGGGAGAAAAATGTCCACCAGGTCCTCCAACACTGAATGCCCCCAGAAGAAATTCTGTACCATTTGTACTTCCCGCGCAAATTGCATTAGCGCTATCAGCAGCTTGAAGAAGAAGGGCAGAACGAATTCTTGGCAAAATGCCGCTTAGATCCCAAGGGTGCGAATCTGAAAAAATTCTATAGACAGCATTGATCAATAGCGAAATATCTAAGTATTCATAGTCTAGTCTCACATCTTCGGCCGCTCTTATAGCAAACAAAACATCCTGATATTCAATATCATTCATTTCTCCTTGTCTCCCCAATCGTCCTCTGCCCAATATAACTCCTTTAACAAAGTATCTCGTTCCCTCAAGAGCAGTTTTAATAATCGCCGCAAGTGTTGTCGAGTCTACACCTCCGGAAAGTCCAACTATTACACCATCCAACTCCGGCTTTGAATACCCCGAAATCTCTTTTAGGCACTTGAGAATATGCCTTTTCAGACCGTTAATAACCGTGTCTGGTATTATAATCCTTTCTGGTCTGATCCTCGCGCTAACATTCACCTCTCCCTGTTCAGGAGCAGGAAACCACATTTTCACCTCTGGTGGGATTGGTGACAAACCCTCTTTTCTTGCTGTGAGGTCTTTCACTT
>CAYHJT010000082.1:0-467 GCA_964356985.1 Candidatus Woesearchaeota archaeon | reverse complement strand
TCTCCCTTCTTTAGTTTTAAAGGAACACTATATCAAAAACAGGGCAACCAAATATTATTCAATGGTTACTCCCCTCTAACAACTAATCTATCCGATTTGCATAATTAAGTCAATGATTTAGATCTATACATTGTGTTTTGTTTCTTACAAGACTTCTATAGTTCTTCGGCGCTTTTCATCGGTTTAGCGAGAGGTTTTCAACCCGAGGTTGACCAGCCTTGGGCTGGAAGTTGTTCTTTGTTCTGAGGTGCTTGCCTGCCCGCCGTAGCCTTGGCGAAGGCGGGGGCTTCAAACCTTAGCTAATCTAAAATTACCAATAACAGGCAAAATTTCTATTTTATGAGCCTTACTAAATCTTTTCTCAAAATTCAAAATCATAAAGCCAACGATTTTTTTGGTTTTAGGCTCTAAACGGACAAAAAAATCATCAGAGATTTCTTCGGAAACAGCTTTTTGGGGCTTTCCAA
>CAYHJT010000081.1:0-4890 GCA_964356985.1 Candidatus Woesearchaeota archaeon | reverse complement strand
GGCATTAAATCAGCACGATCATAAAATTCTTTATCTTTAATTATTTCACGTATAAAAAAATCTGAAGCCTGCCCATTTTTACGAACTTCTTCTAGATTTTTATACCAAATTTGTTTTTTTATACTACCTTTAAATGCTTTAGTTATGTAATTATTAAGTATTTTAACATCAATAGGATTTTTAATATTTCTAGATTTTCCACGATTATAAATTGATTTTAAATAAGTTTTTAATAATTTTTCTTTATTTTTATCTTCTAAACCAATTTCCTTTAAGTAATTGTTTATATTATCCTTTCCAGAAATATTTAATTGATAATAAATCCTTTTTGTTTTATTTTTGGTATTGGAAGCATATTTCTCTTGTTGTGTAATGGTGCAAAAGATTCCAAATTCTAGGAGCATATAATTAAGTAAATTAATATTGTTTTTATTCGCTTGAATTAAGAATATCCCCGCGGTCCTTCCTTTCTTATATACAATATAATTTTCAAATGTAAAAAACCATCTTAAATATACCTTCTTTAGGTTTTTATCTAAAGACAATACTTTAGGTGGTATTCCTGCTGTTCTATTATTGCCTATCTTAATATTGTACTTTGCAATTAGATAATCAACAAATGGCCTAGAGTTTATATGAAAATCTTTGTTATCGTATGTCTTATACTTTAATCCTATGGAATTTATATACTTAAGTACATAATTGCTCATCTCTCTATAATTTTTTTGTGATAATTGTATTCTAGTTTTAGAACTTGTTCCTTCAGCATTAAAAAAAGCTAAAAACTTAACAAAATCAGAATTTAATTTTATATCCTTCAGTTTTGTAAATTGATACTTATATCCCTTTTTTAATACAAATAAAATTTCATTATCTTTTATAGATTCTATTTCTACTGAATTAACATATTTAATTATTTTATTTTTTATAGACTCAGGAAAATATACTTTTGGTCTATTCATTTTCCAAAAATATTCAGGATTTATTTTACAATTTTTAGCAAAAGACATAGCTGATTGCCGCAACAATAGCTTTATTTTATTAAAATCTTCTAATTCGCATTTACCAAAATTGGTAAAATTATTAGTCTTATTTTTAATATATTGATAATCTTTTTTAGTTAATAAAATATATCTATTTCCTAACTTAGTTAAATAATCTTCATTAAAAAATTCATTATTATTGGATTTTATATTTAAATTTCTTAAAACAGCTATAAAATCCCCTTCTTTAATTTCATCACTTGGCGTCCACATCAAACTTCCATTTCTATTAACAAGAAGAGGATGATTTTTGGTTAATTTTATTTCTCTTCCAGTTTTAGTTTTTATATAGTTAAGATTACCCTTATAATTTTGTAAGAATACTTTAGATTTAGATCGTGTTATATTAAAATTAGGATCTATAGAATATGTATATAGGTTATCAAGTTCATACAGCGACTCATTAATAGATTTATCAATTAATTTACCATTAGAAATAGCCATATTCTTAAGCTCATGACCACTTAAAACTCTATTATTTATAAGAATAGATTCATCTAAAGCAATACACTTACCATTATCAACATGGCCTACTAAACCTACGTTTATTTCTGGTTGTATAGGTAATTTATGAGAATCTGAATGAGTAGAATGCACTTCCTCTTTTTTGCTTGTTTTCTTAACAGCGTGCTTTTCTTTTGTTGGAATGTTTTTTTTAGGCATTTTATTATGAATTAAAATTAGAAGCTATTTATTTATTCCTTTCTTGCTTCTTCAGAAGATTCTTTTGGTTTGATACCAAGACAATCTTCAACTGATTTTGAACCATGCTTTATGATTTTAAGATTGATTTGATGTAATGAACTACTTACAGTGTTGCCGATAATTGTTTTACGGGTTTTTTGTCCGTGTTTCAATCCACGCACACCAGGGCCGTGAGATACATATGGTTTTTTTCTTCCAAAACCGTCAATATCAAATCTCATAGGGAATCCGGCGTTATCTGATCCACCGCGAATTTCTAATTCATATCCGTCTAAACCAAGTGAATTTCCAGAGACCTTGCTTCTTATTTTTAATCCTGAGAATATATGAGCTTCATTTTCAGAAATAACCTTTTGATATGATTTTCCGGTTTTAGTGTCGTTTATTACAACTTTTAATTCTACCATGCATTTTAAGAGAAAATTAAGTCTTTTTAAATGTTTTGATAGCAACTTTTTTTATATTTTCATTTTTTTATATTTTCAAATTTTTTCTATCAAAAATTCATCAAAAATTGTCATAAAATACAAAAGATTTATATACATGAATTCATTAATATTTTTATTCATTTTGATGTCAAGAGGTGATAATTCAAATGGCAGCTAAGAAAAAGAAAAGAAGATAAATCATGATTTAATGATTGATCGTCGTTCATCGACGATTTTTTCTTTATTTTTAATATTCTTATAAAATTCTTAAAATAAATATCTTTTTAAAAAGTCGTTTCTTAGATAATAATCATGAAAAAGATATTAGTGACTATTGTAAATTATAAATCGACTAAAGACACTATTGAATTACTAGAATCTATGAAAACACTTGCTTTCAAAGACTATGATGTTATTGTTGTTGACAATAATTCAAATGAAGACCTTTCTCAATTGAACAAATATAAAATCAAGATAATCGAGAATAAAAAAAATTGTGGTTTTACTGGCGCAGTTAACCAAGTTTTCAAGCAATTCAAGTATGATTATTATTACTTGATAAATCCAGATACTATCCTTCATAAAGATGTATTGAACAACCTTCTGGATACTGCAGAAAAAAATCATGCTGGTTTTGTAGGATCAGCAATTTATTCCTATTGGGACATGAAATTAGTAGCTTTAGCAGGACGTAGAAATTTTATAACTGGATTAGCTTTTCCCATAAAAGACATCAATGATGCTAAAGAACTAAATGGAATTACTGATTATGTTGACGCCTGTTCTTTATTAATTTCTAGAGAAGTAATCGATAAAGTTGGATTATTCGACGAGAAATATTTCATGTACTTGGAAACTGAAGACCTAATAGCTAGAGCAAAGAAAGAAAATATTAAGGTCTTTACTAACCCTAAGGCTATAGTTTATCATAAAGGATATGGATCATCGCATGGAAAGAAAAGCAAAAATACTGTTTATTTGTTGAATAAGAATAGAATTTATTTCATGAAAAAATTTTTAAGTCCTTGGAAATTCTCCTTATTTTTATTAGTCAATACATTTATCGTTTTTCCAGCAATGTTTTTGATTTATTTATTAAAGGGAAGATTTTCCTTAATGATCCCATTAATCAAAGGTAACTTTACAATATGAAAATAGCATTCGTTACTTCATACTTTGGAAGAGAAATAGACGGAGCTTCTCAAGTAATCAAAGAATTAAGCTCTAGATTAATCAAAGATGGCCATGAAGTCCATGTTTATGCCCCAGCTTGGGACAAGAAGAAGAGAATTCCCGCCGTTGATGAGGAAATTGACGGAATAAAAGTTCATAGATGCTTTTATTTTTTTAAGGTTGCTAACTTTGCAACGTTTTGGCCAAGCGTATTTTTTAAGATATTAAAAGAAAACTATGACATTGTTCATACACATGTATCTGGACATCCGCATGTATTGCATGCGACTATTGCAGCTAAAATAAAAAAAGCTAAAATAATCCATACAACTCACGCCCCATGGACAGAAGGAAACAGATCTTTCTTCGGCAATTTGATAAAACCTTTGGCATATAATATAATAAATAGAATTTCTTACAAGCTCAGCAATCATATCATAGCAATATCCGAATGGGAAATTCCATTTATAGAGAAATACGGCGGAAAAGGAAAGATAACAGTGATACCTAATGGCGTTGACGATTTATTCTTTAAAACTATCAAAAATAACAAGTTTAAAAATAACAATAAACTGAAAGGCAAAATAGTTTTATTCTTCGGACGTTTAGACCCCATCAAAGGGCCCGATAAATTCGTAATGGCCGCTAAAAAAATATTGGCATTTAGAAAAGATATCACTTTTTTATTAGTCGGTCCAGATGAAGGAATGAAATCAGAATTGCTCAAAATATCTGGAAACAGTAAAAACATAATTTTTATGGACACAATTAGAGACAGAAAAAAGGCATCTGAATTATACCAGACAGCAGATATATTTGTGTTACCTAGCGTGAGAGAAGGATCTCCATTGTCTTTGTTTGAGGCAATGGCTTCTAGAGTTCCAGTCATTGGATCGAATGTTCCTGGAATAAAAGTGATAATAAAATCAGAGGATAATGGACTTTTATGCGAGTTTGGGGATGTAGAAGGATTGGCTGTTTCGATAATAAGATTGATTGATGACAAGAAATTAGCAACAAAAATATCATCAAATAATTATATTTTAGCGAAGCAATTCAAATGGTCCTCTATTTACAATAAAACGATTTCTTTGTATAAATAAGAAAGTTTTTTAAGTTATCTTTAGTACAATTATTCTATGAAAATATTAATAATAAAACTCGGAGCATTAGGAGATGTATTAAGAACAACATCGCTACTTACAGGAATAAAAAATAAGTATCCTAATTCTGAGATATATTGGATCACAAAAAAAGATGCTTTTAGCCTATTTAATAACAATAGTCTTATAGAGAAAATAATAATCAACGATAATAACACTTTAAAAAAAATTAAGAATATACATTTTGATGTTCTAATAAACCTTGATGAAGATGAAGAAGCCTGCAAGATTGCAAATCAAGCTGATAAAAGTGAATTGATAGGATTTTTCATAGACAATAATAATAAGATTGTACCAACTAAAACTGCGAAAGAATGGTATGATATGGGTATTTTAGGGAAAAAGCCCGATAACGATATATTAAAGAAGAAAAATACA
>CAYHJT010000080.1:0-4914 GCA_964356985.1 Candidatus Woesearchaeota archaeon | reverse complement strand
GCGAAAGCTGCCTGAGTTAATAAACATTTTTATAGATTTTCAACTAGGCCCATTGCATAGGTTAGATTCAAAATTCAAGGAAACATGGGCACAAGAAACTGTTTTCTTCAATAAATATGAAGGATATATATCTACTAGGCTTGGCCCAAAAGCAGATATAGAAAAATTAAAGAAACTAGCAGATAAAATAAAAAAATAAAAAATTATTTCTTCATTATCATTTCCCAAATTATAGCTATAACCAATAAAATAATTCCTAGCCATAATCCCGTTGTACTAGCTAACGATTGCACAAAATAGACTAGTATCAATGCTATGCTAAAGCCGCTTAATGAGTGAGCTAAAGCATGTGGTTTTAAACATTCTTTCATATTTCCCATATTAATTCCTCCTTGGATAGTTATTATTGGTTATATTAATTAATTTTTAAATTATTTGTTTTATACAATTTGAAGAAATTTTTTAAAAATCAGGCGCCCACGAAGCGGCAACCAGAATCGGGTTTAAGTCTTGAGACGACAAATTTAAGCTTTTAGTAAGCTTATACTAAGCCTAAATTGTTATAAGAAAAAACATCTTTAGCTATTTCTAGGAGAAACAAAAAATGGAAATAAAATTAGACCCACACCAGTACGAATATAGTTATACAAAATGTCTTGAGAAGTTAGAAATATCTTCTATCTCTGAGAGAAACAGGAAATTAATAAGAAGATTTAATGATAATTCGGTTAGGGAAGGATTAAGCAAACCAAGACTAATAAAACTGGTAGAAACAATGGTTCTTATTACAAAAATCTTGGACAAAGATTTGGACCAAGTAAAAAAGAAAGATGTTGAAAGATTTGTTACAGTAATTCAGGAAAAGAACTTCTCTCCGCATACAAAACATGACTATAAGGTTATAATTAAGAAGTTCTATAAATGGTTTAAAGGAAAAAATGAAGAATATCCTCCAGAAGTAAAATGGATAAAAGCAACAATAAATAGAAGTGAACTTAGATTACCTGCAGAGTCAGAATTGCTCACTGAAGATGATATAAAGAAAATAATAGAAAATTGCAACAATCCTCGAGATAGGGCATTTATATCAGTGTTGTACGAATCTGGATGCAGAGTAAGTGAACTATTAACATTAAGGATTAAGAATGTTACATTTGATGAACATGGAATACTTCTTAATGTCAATGGAAAAACGGGCTCAAGAAGAGTAAGGATAATTGCTTCAACTAGTCATGTAGCTAATTGGTTAAACTACCATCCTCTAAGAAATGATTTGGAAAGTCCGTTATGGATTAATCACGGCTCATATAATCATCATGAAGCCATGCAATATAAGAGCATAAGACAAGGGTTCATGAAATTGTTTAAGAAAGCAGGTATTAACAAGAAACATAACCCACATTTCTTTAGACATTCAAGAGCCACCTATTTGGCTAATCACTTGACTGAATTCCAGATGAATAGTTATCTTGGATGGGTTCAAGGAAGTGGAATACCTGCTACATACATTCACATGAGCGGAAAGGAAACTGATGCAGCATTATTGGCTTTGAATGGTGTTAAAGTAGCTAAAGAAGAGAAGGAATCTTCTTTAAAACCCGTAAAGTGTCACAGATGTGCTAATATTAACAACTATGACGCTAAATTCTGTTCGAAATGTGCAGGCATTCTTGATATAGAGACTGCTGTAAAACTAGAAGAGAAGCACAAAGAAGAAGCAGAAATGAGACGTAAGGGTGATGATTTTCTAAACAAACTAATGAATGATCCAGAAGTTTGGAAATTAGTTTCAGAGAAAATAGCCACAATGGGATTGACTAAGGAAGATATTTAAACTGAGAGTTATTCCTTCCAATTATATAGGGGTCTTAACAAAGCGAGAATAGTATTAATGAGAGTAAAAATTCACTAAGATTTAGTTTAAAGAGCAGAGTAAATGAAAATAGATAAAAATTTTTTTATCGCAATTGCTGTTGTTGAGTTATTGATAATAATTTTCGGCTTTTTCTATTTTTTGTTTAATACACAATTAATTCAGCAAAAACTACCCTCTATAATAGTGATTAATATTGAGGGAGATATTTCTTCTACAATATTCTCTGGACTTTTAGAAAAAAGAGGACAGAACAGACAGAAGGGCACTTCTGCAACAAGTGTGATAAGAGCTCTTGAATTCTTTTCTCAAGATCCTAGCATCAAAGGGTTTATACTAGAAATTAACTCTACTGATGGACAGACAGCAGGTCAGGAAGAGATAGTAAGATACATTAAAAGAATGAATAAACCAGTAATCGCAGTTATAACTGGTTCTGCTTTGTCTTCTGGTTATTATGTTGCTTCAGGCACAGAAAAAATTTACGCAGATTCTTCTGCCACAATAGGAAATTTAGGGAATACTTTTGCTTATGTAAATAGATTAAGAAACGGACAAGAGCAAGTTTGCTATGTTACATCTTCCAATTATAAAAATATCAAAATAAATGATTGCCTAGGATTTGAACAAAATGTATTTGACATGTTGAAAAACTATGTTGGGTCAAGGCATGAAATATTAGTAAATAATATAGCACAAATAAGAAATTTGTCTGTTGATGAAGTTAAATCATTAGATAATACAACAATGATAAGTTATCAGGCTTTAAAACTTGGATTAGTTGATGAAATAGGAACTACAAGTGATGCTATTAATTGGTTGCAAACAAAACTAGGAGTTCAATTGTATATCATAAATTTGAGAGATATAATAAATCAAAAATGAGAATTAACAAAATACTATGGATTATTGTAATTGTCGAATTTCTTACTATTATTATAAGTTTAATATTCATAAATATCCAATATCCGAACTTGTTTCAAAAACAACCATCAGTAATAGTTATTGATATTTTTGGAGAGGTAATTAGCTCAGATTATCAGACTAATGATAATAATGTAATATATGCTCAATCACTGGTAAATTTGCTAAAGAAATA
This sequence comes from Candidatus Woesearchaeota archaeon, assembly GCA_964356985.1. Lineage (GTDB taxonomy): Archaea > Nanobdellota > Nanobdellia > SCGC-AAA011-G17 > JAGVZF01 > CAYHJT01. The sequence goes on along the minus strand of CAYHJT010000080.1, from coordinate 1,942 downwards.
TGAAAAGGATAATAGTATCAAAGCAATAATTCTTGATATTGATATCAATGGGGGAGATATTCTAGGTGGAAGTATGTTAGCAGCACAAATAAGATTAATGAAAAAACCTGTTGTGACTGTTGTAAGAGACAACGCTTTGTCTGGTGGATATTATATTGCCGCTTCGACAAAAAGAATCTTTGCAAACGAATTATCAAATATTGCTGATATTGGAGTTAGCAGAATGATAGAATACCCTACTTCTCAAGGATATAAATCTTGTTATATTTCTACTTCAGACATCAAAGTTATGTATTATAATAATTGTGATAGTATAGACTCTTTTGAATATGAAATTGATAAATCAGATTTATCTATACAAACTGAAATGATGGCTACGGAAATAGCTAGTTTTCGTAACCTATCAAAAAACTATGTAATGAAATATTCTGATGGAACTATTTTCAATGGTAATGAAGCATTAAATCTAAATCTTATTGACCAGATAGGCGGAGTGCAAGAAGCGAATGACTGGCTCGAGCAACAATTAGGCGAAAAATTAGAAATTGTTTATTCTGGACAAATTAAAAAGATTTAAATATAAAAAGTTATAATAGCCTTTTAGGAAGGGGGAGTTTATACGAAAATAAATTTTAATAAAAGATTTTTTATAGTAATAATATCTTTATATTTCTTTATTTCTATGATTTCTATTTCTTTTGCACGATTTGTTCAACCAGACCAGAATATCCCTAACATTTATAATCCACAGGCTTTGAATCGTTATAGTTATGTGTTAAATAACCCCTATAAATACGTTGATCCTAGTGGAAATGAACCAATTTTATCTCAGATAGGTTCTTATAATATAATTTATAATCAATTACAACAATTTGAATCAAAAAATATAGGTTTAACTGCAACTCAGACATTAAGCTCTGTAGTTAGTTTTTCAGGAGTAGCCAGTTCCCAACCACAAGCAGAAAGTTTCCTTTATAACAGTGAAGCAAGATATACTTATACAAAAGAATCTGGATTTGTAGACACACTTCACCTTTTTACTTCAGCTGAAAAAACTAAACAATCTGGGACATTTTTCGCTGCTTTAGAGGGATATTTAGTTGAACTATCTCAGTTAGGTGGTGATCCATCAAGCGCATTTAGTTATGAAGACTTATTATCAAATAAATTAGGAAGGGAATTTGCATTACAATTAAATGATAAAGAGTCTTTATCAGAGCAATATAAAAGATTTATTGAGTCTAAAGGAGGATCAACAAGTCCTTTAGCTGATTTAGCAAGGGATTATCCTGATGCTGCTAAAAATATACCTTCTACTACTCCTAGTAATTATCCATCCTATTCAAGTTGGAGGTCTGGTGAAAAAGCACTCCCCATATCAAGTAATAAAAATGATAAGACTAAAAAATGAAAAAAACAGAACAAAATAAGATAATATTTATAATATTTTGTAGCTTATTATTTATAATAGATTTATATTTATTATTTAATAATATCACTGGTTTTATTGAATTCTTATTTATTCAATTTATTTTATTAGTGTGGATATTTAGTAAAGGAAATTGGATAAAAAAATTTGAAGAAGAAAATATTAAATGGAATAAATCCATAACACTTAATATTTATACAATTTTATTTATTATTTCTTCTATAATAAATTTATATTTATGGATTAATAGACCACCCTCATTATCTGACCAACCCAGTAATTATTTAAATTTCTTAGATTTTGCTAATTTCATGTTTATCCTGTTTGGGAATTTGTTTTTTATAATTTTCTTAATGTTTAAACAGGCTCCAAAACAAATACTGTCTTTACCAATAATATCAATATTAGTGTTTATAATACCCGCAATAACTGCTCAATTTAATTTGTGGAATATTTTTGTTAATAATAGAATTTTTATAATTTTACCAGTTATTCAGCTAATTAGATCGGAAG
>CAYHJT010000079.1:0-4921 GCA_964356985.1 Candidatus Woesearchaeota archaeon | reverse complement strand
TGTTGATCGATTAATAACATTATATAAGTTATTGACTAAGGGTTTCAGCAGAGCTATTATTAGAAACCTTTAAATAAGTTCTATTTAGAATATTTTTTTATGCTAGAATCATCAATTAAAGAGAATAGATGGAGCAAAGAATTAGAGAAAGAAATATACGAAAAGTGGAAAACCGATAATATTTATTCTTTTGATAAAAAATCCAAAAAGAAAGTTTTTAGCATAGATACACCTCCACCTTATGTAAATACTCCCGTTCATATCGGGCAATTAACTACATATATTCTTATGGATATGTTTGCCAGATACAGAAGAATGACTGGATATAATGTTTTATTTCCTTTAGGATTAGATAGAAATGGATTACCAATAGAATTGGCAGCAGAAAAAAAATTTAATGTAAGAGCCAACAGAATGTCTAGAGAAGATTTTCTTGATTTATGCACTAAAATGCTCCAAGAAGCTAGTTTGGAAAGCACAGATACTTTCTTGAAAACAGGAATTAGCTTTAACTCTTGGAAATTAGGAAATAACATTGGAGATGTTTATTATACGGATAGTAATGAATATAGAAAATTAACTCAAGAAACATTTATTGACTTATGGAATAAAGGACTGATATATGAAGATGAAAGAATAAATAATTATTGCCCTGGATGCCAAACTACAATCGCTGATTCTGAAATTGAAAGAAAAGATCAAGAAACTAATCTTAATTATGTAAAATTTAATGTAAAGGGTGGATATCAAGATATTGTAATAGCAACAACCAGGCCAGAACTATTATGCACAGCAGCATTAATCGTTTTTAATCCTAAAGATGAGCGTTACAAACAATTAGAAGGCAAGAAAGCAATAATTCCTATATTTAACTTTGAAGTTCCTATCATATCTCATCATATAGCCGACATGAATTTTGGAACTGGAATTGTTTACATGAGCAGAAGTGCCGGTGACCAAGATGCCGTAAAATTCTTGAGAGATATGAAAATAGAACCAAAAATGTCAGTTGGACTAGATGGGAAGATGAATGAAAATTCCGGATTCTTAAAGGGATTAATCGTGAAAGAAGCTCGTCAAAAAATGGTTGAAGAGCTAACTAATCGCGGATTATTACAAAAACAAGAAAAAATTATTCATAGTGTTCCAATTTGCGAAAGAAGCAAACATGAAATTGATTTCATCACTATGAAAGAATTTTACCTTAAACAATTAGATTCAAAAGAAGATATGATGAAGATAGCTAGAAAACTAAATTTTTATTCTGATGAATCTAGACAAATACTAATTGACTGGATTAATTCAATAACAATAGACTGGCCAATATCCAGAAGAAGATATTACGCAACTGAAATACCCCTATGGCGATGCAAGAAATGCAATGAAATTATCGTTCCAGAAAAAGGCAAATATTACCGGCCTTGGAAAGAAAAACCACCTATCAAAAAATGCACTAGATGCGGAAGCAATGAATTTGTTGGAGAAGAGCGAGTATTTGACACTTGGTTTGATTCAAGCATTAGTCCATTGTACATATTGAAGTATTCAAGAGATGAAGATTTCTTTAAGAAGAATTTCCCATGCACATTAAGACCACAAGGAAAAGAAATTATTAGAACTTGGTTATATTATACTTTGCTAAAAGATTTCTTGCTCACAAAAAAACAGGCATTCAAAGATGTATGGATAAATTATCATATTGTTGATGATAAAGGAAAGAAAATGTCTAAGAGTTTAGGAAACGTTATAGATCCTAAAGAAATTTTAGAGAAATATGGCGCGGAATCATTTAGGTTATGGGCTGCTGTCGAAGGCAATCTTGAAAAAACTGATTTTAGATGCAGTTTTGAAAGAATAGACGGCGCAAGCAAAACATTGAACAAACTATGGAATGTAGCAAGATTCATAACTATGTTTGATAGACCAAAAAAATCTCCTAAACTTACTGAATTAGATCAATTCATAATTCAAGAATTAAACTTACTGATTGAAGAATCTAGCATAAAATATGAAAATTATGATTTCCATAATCCAGTCATAAAAATAAAGAATTTCTTGTGGGAAATATTTGCTTCACACTATATTGAATTAGTTAAAAATAGAGCTTATAATCAAGAGGGAAAATTCTCTAAAGAAGAGCAGAATGCAGCTATCTATACATTGTACTATTGCTTGGAAAAAATATTGGAATTATTAGCACCAGTAACCCCAATGTTAACGGAAAAATTATACTATGCAATAAATAATAAGAATATCCATGAAATAAATTTCCCAAAAATAGAACATAAACACAAACAAAAATTTACAAAAGAAGAATTAATGGAAATAAACAGCGAAATATGGAAATTAAAAAGAGATAACCAACTTAGCTTAAAAGACGAAATTTCCATGATTAATTTACCAGATAAGTTTAGTGGAATATCTAAAGATATCAAAGAAACTCATAAAGCAAAAGAAGTTAAATTTGGCAAATTTAAGGTCAAAATATGAATGCAAAACAAAAAAAAGTTTTAAGAAAATTCGTAATTGAATTAGAGAAATATAGAGGAAGACATACTGAATTAGTATCTGTTTATGTACCTGCAGGATATGAATTAATCAAAGTTATACAACATTTGCAAGAAGAACAAGGCACTGCTGAAAATATCAAAGATAAGACTACTCGAAATAATGTAATTGATGCCTTGGAAAGAATGATAAGACACTTGAAGTTATTTAAAAGAACTCCTGATAATGGATTAGCCGCTTTTGCAGGGAATATTTCCGAAAAAGAAGGACAGCAAGATTTACAAGTTTGGAGTGTTGAACCACCCATCCCTTTGAAAACTAGAATTTACAGATGCGATCAAACATTTGTTCTAGATTTATTGAGAGAAATGATTGACATAAATGATACTTATGGATTAATAACAATGGATAATCGAGAAGCTACTATCGGATTATTAAGAGGGACATTGATAACTAAGATAGCTTCAATGACTAGTTCTGTACCGGGAAAGATTAAGGCCGGTGGACAATGTATTGGACTAGATTCCCTTATTATGCTTGATAATGGATTAATAATTCCTATAAAAGAAGCACATAACCCCCATATTATTGTATCAGAAAATTTTAACAAAGAAGCTTTAGAATTTACTCCGATTATAACTAAATGGTCAAATAAAAAAGAATTATTTAAGATAATTACTAAATATCCTGGCGTTGAAATTGATGCTTCATTAGATCATAATTTTTTTGTTAGAACTAGTGAGGGTATCATAGAAAAACCTCTTTCAGAAATTAAAATTGGAGATTATTTGATAATGCCTGAAAAAATTAATCTTGATTTACAAGATCAAAAAATCAATTTTAAACCGTTAATGAAAAACAAACATAAAGAAATAATCATTCCTAAACAAATTAATCCTGATTTTGCAAGATTGCTTGGGTATTATCTTGGCGATGGATGTTATGAAAAAGATAGATTAACTTTTTTTGAACAAAGAAAACAAGTTGCTGAAGATTATAAAAAATTATTAGAGAAAATATTTGGTATAGAAGCTCATTTAAAATTTAGAGAATCTAAAAATTATTATCAGATTAGAATATATAGCAGAGTTTTATCTCAACTGATTAAATCCATATTTGATGATAAAAATAAAACGCTTTATCAAGGGATTCCAGATGTTATTATGCAATCTTCAGATAATTCTTTAAAATCATTTATAGGAGGTATTTTTGATGCCGAAGGTTATGTATCCAGTGGAATCACAGGTTTAGGAATTAACAATAAAATTTTAGCAAAGCAAATACAATTGATATTATTACGTATAGGGATATTATCTTCTTTATCTAGCTATGATAATAGAAAAAACCCTTATTCAAAAAATATTAGATATAATATTAAAATAACTGATAATGAATCTCTAAAAACATTTTGTAATTTAGTTAAATTTACTTCATTAGAAAAACAAAGTAAACTAAAAGAAATCATAAAGTTTAGAAGTAATAAAAACCTTGTTCGACAAATAGTTATTAATGGAAAGGATATAGCAAGGATTCTTAGGAACTCAGGAATTTCAACAACCCAATTTAGAAATCCAGACTTTTTTGTAAACAAAAAACAGATGAGTAAAGAGTTATTTAAAAAGAATATTATTGATAAAATAAAAGATGAAACTTTAAAGAGAAGACTAAATTTGTTTTATGAATCCAATCTTATTGCAGTTAAAATTTCTAAAATATTTAGTATTGGTCTAAATGATACTATAGATATAGAAACTAAAAATCATAATTTTATCGTAAATGGTTTAATAGTGCATAATAGTCAGCAGAGATTTGCAAGATTAAGAGAAGAAGCTGCACATGAATTCTATAAAAGAATCGCGGAAATATCCAATGCAGAATTTTTAGGTATGAAAGAAAGCCTTAAAGGAATTATTCTAGGCGGTCCAGGACCTACAAAAGAGAATTTTTTTAATGGAGCGTATATTAATAATGAAATAAAAAAGAAAGTTTTAGGTGTTAAAGATATTACTTATACTGATGAATATGGTTTACAAGAGCTTGTTGAGAAAAGTCAAGATATTTTAGCATCTCAAGATATAACAAAAGAAAAAGCATTAATGCAGAAATTTTTTGAATTATTAAATAAAGACGAATCTAAATCTGCTTATGGTTTAGCAAAAGTTGAAAAGGCTTTAGAATATGGTGCTGTTGATACATTACTCATAAGCGAAACTATTGATGATACCCTTGAAGAAAAATTAGAAGCTAAAGCCGAATCAACTGGGGCTAAAGTAGAATTAATATCTATAGAAACTAATGAAGGCCAACAATTAAGAGACCTTGGTGGTGTAGCTGCAATTCTCAGATTTTCATTTACTCAATAGAGCTCTGCTGAAACCCTAACATTTATTTATTAAGAGGCATTACGCCTCAC
>CAYHJT010000078.1:0-5045 GCA_964356985.1 Candidatus Woesearchaeota archaeon | reverse complement strand
TAATAAGAAGGAGGCGTTGCCTCTACTTAAAATTTAGGATTGCACCAGCGCTTAAAATAGTTAATTTTATTAATAAAAGAACATCATTCTAAATAAATGGCTACCCCTATTAAAATTACTCCGGGAACGGGACTTACTATAAAATATAATGGAGTTTTTGATTTCGAGAAAATATACAATGATTTGCATGATTGGTTTATAGCCAATAGATATGGATTTAATGAAAAAGAGCATACTAAAAAAACAAAGGATTTAGGATCTAATCTTGAGCTTAAATGGTCTGGCGACAAGAAGATAGATGACTATGCAATGTATACAATAGATCTTCATCTCTTGATAGAAGAGATGAATAAGGAAGGCAAGCTAGATTCAGGAAAGCTAACAATTGAAATAATTGCTACAGTAACTCTTGATTACACAAATAAGTGGTCAACTAAGCCATTTAGCAATTTACTTCATCAAATTTATACAAAATATATAATAAAGGATAAGATAAACGGCCATTACATTGGTGGTTTATATGGAGAAGCGGTAAATCTTCAAGACACTGCAAAAGCCCTATTAAATCTTTATTCTTGAAACAGTTAAATTTATTAATTTTAGAACTAAAACAAATACATGAATCCTAATGCAGATAAGATAAATATTGTTTCTGGACTTAAATTAAAATGGGGCGGCAACATCGATGTTGGCGATTTCTATGCTAAACTAAAGCTCTGGCTTTTCAATCAAGGCTATGGCAATGAAATGAAGAATTTCAAGGAAGTAAAATACTTGCAGAGAATAAAGGCTGATGGCAAAGAAATCGATATAAAATGGGTTGGTGAAAAAAACCTTAATGATTATTTTGCCAATATGATTACCATAACTATGTCAATAACTAGGATGAGTGATGTTGAAGTCATGATAAATGGCAAAAAAGTCAAGATGAATAAGGCCAATATTGAAATTAAATTAACCGCGGATCTGATAAAAAATCGCTCTGGAAAATGGGGAAAATATAGCTTCATTAAAAAAATATATGAAAGTTTCATAATCAGAGAAAGAATTGACCAAAATAAAATGGGATTGTATCAAAAGATATACGGCTTACATGATGAAATCAAGAATTTTTTTGAATTGCAGAAATTCTAAATAGTTAATTTTATTAATCAAGAGAGTTTTATTATTCATATGAGTGAAACTGACTCTGTATTAAAAGAGATTAAACTTTCAAAAGATGGTGTATTTGATTTAGATTCTTTATATAAATTGATAAAAGATTGGATAGACTTCCATAAATATGATTTCTACGAGAGAAATTACAGCGATATTTTTAAAGGTGATTCCAAGGACATTAAAGTTAAATTTGAAACAGAGAAAAAATTTGATTCTTATGTAAAATACAAAATTGATATAAGCTTGAGCGTAAAAGATCATAGAATTGTGCTAAGTGCCGATAAGAAGAAGAAACTAGTCAAGGGAAATTTAAGCATAGGCATCGAGGCCAATATTGAAAGTGATTACGGAGAAAACTGGGAAGGAAACCCAATGAAAAAATTCATCAGAGGAGTCTATGATAAATTCATAGAGGGCGACAAAAGGGCTAACATCCAAGAAGAATTGAAAGAAGAAGCATACTCTTTATTCAATGAATTAAAAGCTTTTTTGAACTTGCAAAGATTTTAAAAAGAGGTGATAAATTTGGTGAGTAAAAAACAAACAACGAGTAAAAATCCACCCATTGGCGTAAAATTAATATCGATATGGTGGTATATCAGCGCATTCTTTACAGCATTATTCGGTTTAATAATCATGGTAGTTGGAAGCGTTGGAGGGTCGTATTTAGGTGATTTAATAGGAGCATGGGCAAAGTTGATTGCTGGCCTTGCAGTTGTGGGGGGAATAATACTTATTGCGTTAGGAATAGTCTATCTTTTCATTGCTATTAACGTTTGGAAAGGCAAGAGCTGGGCTAGAATGGTAACACTAGTTTTTTCAGCATTTGCTGTTGTAACATCAATATTCTCTTTGCCGGTGGGAATTGTGGGATTAGCAATAAATGGATTGATAATATGGTATTTATGGTACAATAAAGAAGGAAAAGGATATTTTTCCTAATTTTTTATTTTTTATTAATATCTTTATTATTGATTAATTCATCTATTTTTACTACTAATTGGTTAAAACAGAAACCTTTTTATATTACCTAATTAACTAAGAATATAGCCCGGCATGAGAATACTCAACGGAGCTCAAGATAAATATCAAGCGATGAATCTTGGGAGTTAGTGTTTCGGGCCACATTTAAATTTAACGTTTAAAAAAAGCTAAATAAATAGGACGAAGGTTAATTATCCTATAAATCACTCACATTCATTAAAAAAATTAAGATAAAATCAGAGTTAAAAAATAGTGATTACTAAGCATATTGTAAAATTATTAACTATGCTTACAAACCTTGTTCTAATAGGATTAGCTTTTTACCAAAACAATAATTAAAATTCAAAGCATGGGAGTTGGTAAAAATGGGAAAAATAAGCCCAGTAGCAGCAAAATACATAGTTCATACTCAAATTGGAATCGATGGAATTGTAGATCGTCCTGATGTCATTGGAGCAATCTTTGGACAGACTGAAGGCCTATTAGGATCTGAACTTGAGTTAAGAGAACTTCAAAGAAACGGCCGTATAGGTAGAATAGAAGTCAATATTGATGTCAAAGGTGGAAAAGCCAATGGTTTTATTATAATACCTAGTTCTTTAGATAAAGCAGAAACAGCAATAATTGGAGCTGCTCTTGAAACAATACAAAGGATAGGTCCTTGTAACGCTAAAGTCAGAGTACAAAAAATCGAAGATGTTAGAATTACTAAAAGGACTTATGTAATTGAAAGAGCCAAAGAATTATTAAAAGAATTAACAGAAAATGTTCTTCCAGATTCACAAGAAATAACTGAAGAAGTTACTAGTTCAGTTAGAATGATGGAAATTCGTGAATTTGGTCAAGACAAATTGCCTGCCGGTCCTGGATTAGAGGAAAGCGAGGAAATCATAGTTGTAGAAGGAAGAGCGGATGTTCTTAACTTATTGAAAAATGGTATAAAAAATGCCATAGCAATGAACGGAACTAGTGTTCCAGATACAATAAAAGAGCTTTGCCAAAAGAAAGTCGTAATAGCTTTCGTCGATGGAGATAGGGGCGGTGACTTAATAATTAGAGAGCTATTAGCTAGCTCAGAAATAGATTATGTAATTAAAGCACCTGACGGCAAAGAAGTCGAAGAATTGACAAAGAAAGAGATTCATAAGGCGCTTAGAAGTAAGGTAGCTGTTGAGCAAGTATCTATGGAAATGAATGAATCTCCTGGAATCAGACAACCAGAAATGAACAGTTCCAGAATGGATAGAATCCAAGGATTAGTCCAAGAAAGAAGCAATGGTTCCAGAGAAATGATTCGCCCAGTATTTAATCAGGCTAACCATGGCGAAATGAATGTAAAGGTCAATCCACAATCACTTGAGAGACAGCAAAACACCCCTATTAGACCATTATCTTCAGTAGAAAGACGTAACATAAATCATGTTATGCCTTCCAAGAAGGAGAATTCATCTTTCAAACAAATATTGGATGATTTGGTTGGAACAAGAGGAGCTTACATTTTAGATAAGGATACTAATGTATTAGGAAAAGTTCCCACTACTGAATTATCTGCAACATTGAAAAGCTTGCCTACAGGAGTTCATGCAGTAGTCCTTGATGCAGTAATAGATCAAGACTTAGTAAGAATAGCTGAACGTTCCAAAATCAAATATTTGGTGGTAATGGAATCAAAAGTTTCTGCTAATGACGCTCGTGGCGTCGAGATTTTGACCAAGAAAGATCTTGGTTAATTTCTACGTAGTAGCAATAAACATATTTAAAACTACTTCTCTTTTATTTTTTATATGAAATCAAACAAGTTTAATTTAGTGATAATGGTAATTCTTGGAGCAGTATTATTCTATTTTATAATTATATCAAGCGTTACTTTTAACTGCAGTAATAATAAAACATGTTTCAACAATAAAGCAGTTTTATGCCAACCTGCGCTGTATACTTATGAAAACCAAGGAAATATATTTGAATACAGAATTCTAGGAAGAGAAATCGATGAAAGCTGCAAAATAGAAATAAAATTAGCTAAAGTGAGCGAAGCATCTAGCTTAGAAACAAAATTATTATTCGAGAATAAAGCAATGAAATGCACTTTTCCTAAAAAAGTTTTAGAAATTTCTCCGATTCAAGAAACAAGTGGAATATTAAATTACTGCACTGGCCCTTTAAAAGAAGCTACATTAGAATTGATGATAAAGAAGCTATATGGAACTATAGCCCAGAATCTTGGCGGAGTATTGAAACAAATTTACAATAATCAAACTGTTAATTCTTTGACTAATCCAAGCACCCCGATTACAGATTATACAACAACGAATGGAACATTAAAATAAGAGTGTAGGCCACCAAGGTCGATACAAAACTCTAGAATTGATTAGCCTTGAACTTTCCTCCCCTCTGCTACCCTATAAACATCAAGACAATTACTTAATGTTGCTCCATTCCTGGCCTCACATAGTTCGTAAAAACCTCGATCATATAGGACAAAGGATCGATGTACGGTTCAAGATCAATACTAAAATCTTATACCTGGCTTGGCTTTCAGTCCCAACATAAAGTCCGTTTTTGGGTACAGCGGAGGACTAGCCCGCCACCTAGCCTACATGAATTATATGCTAGAGTATATATTAAAAGCTTTTCTATTCGCTGGCTTTGGACGTAAACTACTGAGTTGTCCGTAAACTATAATTATGATTCTTAGAAAATGTTTATGTTAAAAATGTAATAATACCCATCAATGGCAATCTATACCTTAAAATATAATTTGTTATATAAATAATATTATATTCATGTGATAGGTCTATATTTAATTACCTTAGAATTTATAGTATCTTTTAGCTTTTCAGCATCTTCCTTATTTAAATTTGGTTGTAAAAAAGATGATTCTTCTTCATGTATAACCTGCATTT
>CAYHJT010000077.1:3830-5127 GCA_964356985.1 Candidatus Woesearchaeota archaeon | reverse complement strand
ATGATGCAAAGCGCCATACAAACCCATAATTCCTATTAAGTCAATATCCTATATAAATTATTCTCTCCAAAAAAACACTAAAATTCATCATATCCATGCATAAACCCAGCATCTTCAGGGTTTAGTTCGTCTTCTTCAACCATATTATCCAAATCGCTCTTTCTATAAATATTTCCCATTTAACCTCACCTCCTCTAATGGTAATGATAATAATATTTCAGCAAAAAGCTCTTCAATAATGCTCATGTCAAGCAATTTTTCCATATTTATCCTCCTTTTCAATTAAGTTTCTATAGCTCGCCTCGGTAGTACTCATCAAAAAATGCAAAAGCTCTTTCTGTTTAATCACCTTAACATAATCTTCCCATTCAAGATAGCTCACGCTATTTCTGAATAATCTCATTTTGGCACCTCGCTAATTCAGGTTTCTGTATGAATTATTCACCAAGAATTCAACTATATTTATATAGGGTGCGTGCGTTTGTCACGTAACACGTGGCTAGAAAATATATTTTAAAGAATAGAATAAATCAATAACAACCTTTATTAATTTTCTAGTTTAATAGATTTTATGCAAAAAGAGGTTAGAGGCATTATTTCTGTATTCTTATTCATAATCTTTTTATTTATTCTTTCAACCACATCTGAACTGCCTCAAATTCCTAGCAATAAAGCAGATGCATTAGAAACAAATCTATTTACAGATTTAAACAAAGAATTTGAAAAATATTTTAGCATATGGGGTTATGCAGCTGCTCAGCTTGCTCCTGGCGCTCTTGACGACGTTGTACCACAAGAAACACCAAAAACAATTATAGAAGAACCTATTATTTGCACGCCAGAATGGTCTTGTGATGAATGGTCAGAATGCACAGATAATATTCAAACAAGAAATTGTATTGATTTAAATAATTGTGGAACTTTTGAGAATAAACCAAGTGAAGAGAGATTTTGTGAAGAAGTTGAAATACAAAAAGAAGAGCCTCCATTAATACAACAACCAACTTCAGATATCTTTCCTTATGGTCAAGGTTTAGAATTTGGTCAAGATTTGCAATTCCAATTGGATAATAGATTGCATCCATCTACTTTGTTGGGTCAAGAATTTAATCTCCTTACAGACTCTCAAAATATAATCTTCTCGGAAAACGCCTTAGAATTAAATCAAGACGGATGGATAATCCAATTAAAAAATAAAGAACCAGCCGCAGTATTAAAAAAACAAGGTAAAAAAACAGTGTTTGGGAGAAAAGAAGCAACAACAGAAGATATCCTCCAACAAAAAAGAGAAATATGG
>CAYHJT010000077.1:0-3730 GCA_964356985.1 Candidatus Woesearchaeota archaeon | reverse complement strand
ATGGGTGGAGAATGCATAACAGGAAAAGGAGTTACAATTGGAATTATTGATACTGGTGTTGATTATACTCATGTTGATTTAGGAGGTTGTTTTGGGGAAAATTGTAAAGTTATTGATGGTTATGATTTTGTTAACGACGATAATGATCCAATTGATGATATGGGACATGGGACACATGTTGCTGCAACTGCTGCTGGCGATGGAACTGCTGCAGATGGCACGATTTTAAAAGGCGTTGCTCCTGATGCTAATATCGTTGCTTATAAAGTATTAAATGCTGGAGGATATGGCTATTCCGATGATGTAATTGCCGCGATCGAAAGAAGTTCTGATCCAGATCGGGATGGAAATTTTGACGATCGCTTGGATGTTATTAGTTTGAGTCTTGGAGGGTTTGGTAATCCAGAGGATCCTATGAGTACTGCAATAGATAATGTTGTTGATATTGGAATTGTTGCTGTAGTTGCTGCTGGTAACAATTATCACGGTTTTATAGGTTCTCCAGGTACCGCAAGGAAAGCCATCACTATTGGAGCAGTTGATAAACAACTAAATATGGCAGATTTTAGCTCTGGTGGCCCAGTAATTTGGTATAACGAATTCTTAAATAAAACACTTTCCATTGTAAAACCAGATGTTGTAGCTCCCGGCGTTTCTATATGTGCTGCACAGTTTGATGATTGGCTCAGTGATAGAACATGTTTAGATAACGAGCATATTTCAATTTCTGGAACAAGTATGGCAACTCCGCATGTTTCTGGGATGGTTGCATTAATAAAGCAAAGAAATCCTGATTATACTCCGGAGGAAATTAAAACCATAATAAAAAATACAGCTCACTTATTGTCTAATCCAGAATTAATAACCACAGAAGGATTTGGTATTATCGACGCAATGCCTTCTGTGTTTTTTGATAATCCTGCAATTGTAAGTTTGGAACCAGTCGTACAAGACGAGTTGCAAATTAATATAAAAGGCGATATAGAAATTAATAATTTTAATCACTACACTTTGGCCTATGCTCCAAATCTTCCACTATCGGAACTAGGACCAGAAGATTGGAATGAGATTACTATTTCTTATTCCATTCCAAATAATAGAATATTATTTCCTGATTTTAACATTGTAACAATACCTGATGGGGGATATTTAATAAGGTTACAAGTTTTTAATACGTTAGGAGAAATATTTGAAGATTATGGCTATTTGGGGATTGATAAATTTGATTTTATTGAACCTCTTGGGGGTGATATTATTAATCTTAAACAGAATCTTTACATTAATTTAAGGAATAAGTTTAACCTTCCAATTAGTAACTTTCAGGTAGATTATACTTTTAACGGAGGTCCTTGGAACAATAGGGGGATTAGGATAATCTCTATTCCAGAATTACGAGCATTACTTACTGAAAATAGCATTCTACAAGATGGATTTTTGGATTTACGTGCGTCAATTTGGCATGATGGCATTACCGAACAAAAATACGTGCGTTCTTTATATTCGGATACTTCTCTTAAAATTGGTTGGCCTCAAAGAGTTTCGTGGCTTTCTGTACCAAATGAACCCAATTCTTATTTTTGGCCAGGGAGCATGATTCCTGTTATAGAGGATATTAATGCTGATGGCATGGAAGAAATAATTGTTCATCAGGGAGGGTATCCACCAAAATTAAAAGTTTTTAGAAGAGACGGTAGTTTAATGTGGGAAAGAGAAGTTGGTATTGATAAGTCCTTAGGAGGGGATATATCTGTTCCTCTTGTTGATGATTTGAATGATGATGGTCAGAAAGAAATTATTGTTGCAAACACTCGTGGTAATATTTGGGGTTACGAGACTACTATGCCACTGTTTTCCTATAATAGCGATGGCTCTCTCTTATGGGAATCTTATATACCAAGGTATTTCAGACCAGATGGAACTCTCTTTGATTTAGATAGAGATGGAGTGAAGGAACTTATCATTTTTGGACAATATGGAACATTTAATCAGAGTGGTGACCCTGTGGCAAAGGTGATGGTTTTGAATTCACGTACCGGGGCAATCATTTCAAGCTGGGACCTCCATGACGTTTTAGATTTTTTTGTATTTCCTAATCTCCCGTTTTCGCCAATAATTGGAAATTTTGATAACGATTCCTATTATGAAATTGCTATTGTTTATTTTAATGAAAACTATTTTGAACCAAACTGGTACGAATTAAACCAAGTGACTATCCGGATATTCAATTTAGATGGGACACAACTATGGTCTTATGAATTGCCTGGGGCCTACATAGGTCCGCCTTCAGTTGGCGATGTTAATTTAGATGGAAAACAAGAATTAATTATAACGACGTTTGATAACGGAATTTCCTCATATGGACGCGAAACACATGCTCTCTCCGTCTTTGGAAACTCTGGCAATTTACTTTTTCAACTATTTCCGAATTGTGATATTCTTACTCAGCCTTCTTTAGGTGATATAAACGTTGCTAATCAAGGATTAGAGATTTTGGTTGGCGTAAGATGGTGTAGAGGAGGAGAATTTTCTAAAGGTATGTATGCTATTGGTTCTCAAGGGGATATTTTAACAGAATTTATTGGAGAGTTTTTTCCATATTACCCCGCAATTATATCAACTCTTGTAGAAGGAGCAGAGAAGGTTATTATTACAACAGACACCTCTTTTGCTTCTGGTGTGCCATTCCAAAACCTTTATGCTTGGGATCAACAGGGGAGGATTATGGATAGATTTCCAAAATATGGAGAATCTTGGACATTTCCGGTTGTTGTTCAAGATTTAGATAATAATGGAGTAATAGATATAATAAGTAGCTCTGCATGGGATAGTTACATTGATGATTTGGGAAGATTAAATGCCAAACATCGAAGTTCTATTTATGTGCGTGAAACTTCTTTTACTAATGGAAATATTTATGAGTGGCCCACAGTTAATCACGATAATCAAAGAACGGGCTGTTATGATTGTTTATGTGCAGAAGGCCACACAGACAATAATGATGGAACCTGTACAGCAACATTAACTTCAAGCAGAGGAGATGGGCGTGTGTTTACATCAACTCCTCCTGGTGCAAATTGGGACATAGCACATGATACGACTAGTGGAGATCCGTTAGATTACGATGATAGAACCCAAATATATTCGATTTACACTAGAGCACGAGAGTACGGTATTTCAAGAACATTCTTTCCATTTGATACATCTGTAATACCAGATAATGCAAACATTATTTCTGCCAAATTTCTATTTAGAACTGTTTTTATCCTTAATCAAGATAATGATGGAAATGACTTTATAACATTAGTTCAAACAACCCAAGATAGTCATGATAGATTAATTAATGAAGACTATGATCAATGCGGCAATATAGATAATCCTCGAGAAGGAGGAAATCGTATTGATATATCCGCTCTCTCTCGAGATAGAGATTATAATTTTATTTTAAATGATAATGGAATGTCCTGGATTAATAAACAAGGTTGGACTCTTCTTGGCATAAGAGAGGGCCATGACGTTCTTGATGAAGCCCCAGGTAATGCAAATTCAGTTAGTATAAGGACTTCCGAAAGCGAAAATCCTCCTAAATTGATTGTGACTTATGAACCTTAATACCGAAAAGATATAAACCATAAAACAATCATTTTAATATCTTTATCAATAAAACCGAGTCATTTATACAGAAATTGATTCAGCATTAAATTATCTCGCTAATAAAAATAAAACTATTTTT
>CAYHJT010000076.1:0-5144 GCA_964356985.1 Candidatus Woesearchaeota archaeon | reverse complement strand
TTGTATTGGAAATCTAACTTTTGATCCAAGATCTGCAAATTCCAGTAAGGGCAGAAAACCAATAGAAGAAAAAAATAGTAAATATTTCAAAAGAGCTCCATTTATGACTCAAAATGAATTGGGGGATTTCTTAGACAAAGGTATGTGGTCTGTAGATTCAATCACTAAAAGAAAAGAGAAAATTATTAGTTTTGCTCTGGATATTTGGGATCCGATAAAAATAGTTGGATCAGAATCATTTAACGAATATATCGAAGAAAATGAAAATAATGCAGATAATCAAGAAGAGAGTATAGAGTACTCTGAAGAATATGTTAGAACCAAAATGGGGGGAAATGCATATGCTTTAATTCTAGAATTAAGAAGACAATTAAAAAATATAACCCCCTTTAAAGAAAAGATCAATAAATATTTTATTGGATTTAGAAATCACAAACACTATTTCGCAACCGTAAACTGGAGACAGGACTATATTTATCTAAATATTCAGGACTTCCATAAAGAAAACATTCCCAATGATCCAAAAATTGAATTTTATCCTAAATCTGAAGAGCTTAACATAAAAATGTTTTCCAAGGAGGATATTATAAAATATCTAAATTTGATAAAACATTCAAAAAGGTATAAAGAAAGTGGTCTAGATTTTGAAGAGAGTGAAGATGAAGAAAGTGACAAGGAAAAATTACGATTAGAATTCTGGAAACAACTTTTGGATAAAGCCAAATTAAAAACAAAATTACACTCAAAAGTAAGTCCTAGTAAATATCATTGGATTGGAGCAGGATCGGGAAAATCTGGAATTTCTTATAATTATGTTATTCTGAATTCATATGTTGGATGTGAAGTTTATTTGGATAAAGGTAAAAAGTATGCCGAACCAAACATTAATAAGAAAAGATTTGACGAGTTAATTAAGCATCAAGAACAAATTGAAGAATCTTTTGGAGATAAGCTCGTTTGGGAAAGACTTGATGACAAGAGAGCTTGTAGAATTTCATTTGTTTTGGATTATGGTATAAATGACAAAGAAAAATGGTCTGAGATGCAAGAAAAAATGATTGATAATATGGTGCGACTAGAAAAGGCAACTAAACAATACATCCAACAATTGGATTAATATGATAAAACGTAATCAAAAGGAAAAACAAAATGTTTGAACAAGTTTTTAAAAATATTGATGATATCCTTCATAAAGATGCGGGTTGCAGTAGCGAATTAGATTATGTAGAGCAAACTTCTTGGATTCTTTTCTTAAAATATCTTGATGACTTAGAAAATGATAAGGCAATGTCTGCAGAATTAGCAGGGAATAAATATAAACCTATTATAAACCCCGAATATCGTTGGGAAGTTTGGGCAGTCCCTAAAGGGAAAGATGGTAAAATAGATCATCATAAAGAACTTACAGGTGATGACTTAAAAGATTTTGTTGACCATAAATTAATTCCCTATTTAAAAAAGTTTAAATCTGATGCAGAAAATGCAGATACTATTGAGTATAAAATTGGGGAGATATTTAATGAATTAAAAAATAAAATTCAGAGTGGATATAATTTAAGAGAGATAATTAATCTTATAGATCAATTGAAGTTTCGTTCTAGTTCTGAAAAGCATGAGATGTCGCATTTATATGAGTCAAAAATTCAGAATATGGGCAATGCTGGAAGAAATGGTGGAGAGTATTACACTCCAAGACCTTTAATTAAAACTATAGTCAAAGTAGTTGCTCCAGAAATAGGTGATAAAATATACGATGGTGCGGTTGGTTCGGCAGGTTTCTTATGTGAAGCTTTTGAATATCTAAAAGAAACTAATAAAAATCGTTCAACAAAGCAAGATGAAATTTTGCAAACTAAAACCTTTAATTGTAAAAGAAAAAGAAGAGAGTTATGGAGAGAGTTCTGATGAAGAATTAGACGGAAAAAGGAAAAAATTAAAGATTAAATTAAGTGATGGAAAAGTTCGTGAAATTCAGCATATGAGTTCAACCTTATTTTGGAGTGCAGATGGTAAACCAATTTCATCACGAGAATTTTTACAAAATATGTTTGGAGTATTACCTAAATTTTTTAAGAATGAAGAGCAACTTCGCCAGATTTGGGCTAGTCCAAATACTAGGAAAGCATTTTTATTAAAATTAGCTGATGCTGGATATGGTCTTGATAAATTAAAAGAAATTCAAAAAGTAATAAGTGCTGAAAATAGTGATTTATTTGATGTTTTAGGGTATATTGCTTTCGCATTAAAACCAATTACTAGGGAAGAAAGAGTTGCAGAAGCACAACATGAAATATTTGATTTACTAGATGATAGACAAAAGGAGTTTTTGGAATTCGTTTTAGCTAAATACATAGAAACAGGCATTGAGGAACTTGATCAGGAAAAACTTCCAATGCTTTTGAAGTTAAAATATGGTGAAATCAGCGATGCTAGTAAGGAACTCGGAGGAATTAAAGAAATTACAAACACTTTCTTAAATTTCCAAAAACATTTATATGTAGTAAATAAGAGAAAATAATGGAAAAAGAAGAAATAAATTATTCAATCAGTAGTTCTGAAAAAATCCATTAATGCGTAAAGCTTTTTACAATAAGGAATAAATAATTGTAATAAAATAAAAACTTGCTCACGGCTTACAATTTTACCCGTAGGATGACCTGATTCATTTCTAAAATTTCTAATTACAGAGATTATGCCTGCAAAATTAGTATCTAAATCTTCTTTAATTTCTTTAGGGATATTTCCAATATGTGTTTCTAAAATTTCTTTAAATTTATTAATTCTTCTTAAAGCCCCTCGCTCATTAATAGCTCCAGAAAATTTCTCCTTCCACATAGGATTTTCTTGAGTGCTTTCTAAAAGAAGTTCAAAGGTATGTTCTGTAGCTACCCCAAGCATAACGGTCGCTGATAAAAGACACCCCGAACGGAAGGCTTGCATTGACTCTTTCAAGTATAGTAGGGTAGTTTCATTAATTGAGGGAATTTCAGATTTTATCACATTTTCATAAGAAGACACGTCATGAAAGAAATAACCTGACTGGTTTTGAAGAATTTTCTTTCCTAAACCCGTAACTCTAAACCAAGGGAATTCTCTATTGTTGTCATTAATCCCAAGAGTTATAATTCCTTGTCTGAATAAATCCCAGAATATTTCTAAAAAGAGTTCTCTTTCTTCCCTATCAAGATGTATATTATTGGGGTCTGAATATTTGCCTTCTCGTTTGGCAAACACAGCACCAACACTAAGTATAAAATTTTGATATTGTGATAAATCCCAAACAGAGGATTCATGTCCTGCTAACAAATCAATAGATACCTTTCTTATTTCTTCATAGCTATATGCCATACCAAATTAGTAGAGTTAAACTATTTATAAACGGTTCGGAATTTCCGACATCTAATATACCCCGAAAAAGTATGCTCCCACCGGGATTTGAACCCGGGTTGTAGGCTCGAGAAGCCCAAGTGCTTGACCGGACTACACTATGGAAGCTTAAATATTATCATTTTTTATTTGGTTTATAAAATTATTGAAAAAATGTTTTATTTTATAGTTATTTTTTTTATTATAATTGGATTTAAAGGTCTATCTTGGAAGTTTCTATTAACTTTGCTAATCTTTTCTACTATATCTTGCCCCTTAACAACTTGACCAAAGATAGCATGTTTTCCATCTAGCCAGGGAGTGGCTACTGTAGTGATAAAAAATTGGCTTCCTCCGCTATTAGGTCCAGAATTTGCCATGGATAGTATTCCGGGCTTATTGTGTTTAAGTCCAATTCCAAACTCATCTTTTATAGTATATCCTGGATCGCCAGTACCATTACCTTTTGGATCGCCAGTTTGTACCATAAAATTAGGGATAACTCTATGGAATATTACATTATTATAAAATCCTTTCTCACATAATTTAATAAAATTTGCAGTGGTTATAGGCGCTTTATCTTCAAAAAGTTCTATTTCTATATTACCAAAGCTTGTTTCGATAAAAGCATGTCTATTCATTTTTCCTCCATTTTTTATATAAAATTAAATAGCCCCGGGCGGATTCGAACCGCCGTCTAAAGCTCCAGAGGCTTCAATGCTTGGCCACTACACCACAGGGCTACTTATAATAATCAACATATAATGAATTTAAAAGATTTGTCAATTAGCTTTTTTATCAAATAATATTTTAAAAAATTAATTTTATCAATTTTTATGAAATTTTTTACAAAAAATATTTAAATACCAGCTTAATATTATATTTTTATGGTAACAGAACCAACATCAATGGATCAATGCATTTATTTTACAAATAGGTTAATTGGCACTGGTAAAATAAAAGCCTGGGTTTACAAGCAAAAATGTCCTAAGTGTTCTAAATCTTTGATGACAAAACCGAAAGATGCTAAAGGCAAAATAAAAATAAGATCTAAAGAATATACATGTGAATCTTGCCATTATACAGTTCCAGAAACAGAATATGAAGAAACATTGCATATTGAAACTATGTATACTTGCCCCCACTGTAACAATAAATCAGAAACAGCATTACCATATATAAAAAAGAAAATCCGTTTATTGAATGAAGAAACTGGAAAGCTTTCTAGCGTTGAGGCAATAAGATTTCAATGTTCAAAATGTCAGAAGAATATTGATATCACAAAAAAGATGAAAGGAATTTAATTTCTTAAGGTTTTATTATTAATAACACAAATATTAATGTAGCGAATAATATAAATATAATGTAAAAATCAGGTATCTCTAAATTTCCAATTTTTATGAAGCTATGCCAATTAACCTTTTTGGAATTAAAATTCTTTAGTCCACCCCAAACGGGATTTACTACAAACCATAAAAAGTCTTCTACGACTAATCCCAAGAAAAAATTTGCTAATAAAAGCCAAAATAGATGCCAGTTAAAACCAAATATCAATAAAGGCAATGCCAAAAACATGGGGATTGTTATTAAATATAAAAATAAATGATAGGCAGTTATTGGTTCTTTCTTCATGAAAGTAATTCTTACCTTCCATCCATGTTTACCAGAAGCCCATGCATTATATCCTTCTACATAAGATTCCCAAAAAGCTATGCTTATAAATATCAATTGTATATAAATTGTAATAAATAAATCTGAAGTCATTTTTTGGCTAGTTT
>CAYHJT010000075.1:0-5178 GCA_964356985.1 Candidatus Woesearchaeota archaeon | reverse complement strand
TATTTTTCTAATGTTTCCCCTATTATTTTAGCTTGGTTATCAAAATAATTTCCTATTTTATAAAGTCCAGTAATTCTAGCAAAATATGCGAGATCTTTTTTATTTCTAATTTGTTCTAAATCTTGCCTTTTTCTTTTATCTCTTTTATATTTTCTAATTGAATCTATTATTTTATCAATTCTTAACCAAATGATTATTTTTTCTAACATTTCATCATTATTCAATTAGTGTTTTTCCTGCTATAGCATTAACAGACTCTTTTATTGAATTGCTTTCTAAGGCAAAGCCAAGACTTTCAGCTCCTCCAATTTTAAAATTATTTATTCCTATTACTTGCCCTTGAGTGTCTATCAATGGACCTCCTGAATTTCCAGGATTTAATGAGACATCTGTTTGAATATATTCTTGTATGCCATTGGGGCCTTCTCTGTCTAATCCAGAGATTATACCTTCTGTTACTGTAAATGACAGTCCTAAAGGATTACCTATTGCTATAACCTTTCTTCCAACTTGCAATTTATCAGAATCTGCTAGCTTTAGATAATCGTAATCGCCTTGAACTTTTAATACTGCTAAATCTCTTAGATTATCAATTCCTATTAAAGTTGCAGGAATAACATTTTTGTCATATGTTAATATTCTTATTGAGCCGCCTTTTTGTATTACATGATAATTAGTAATGACATATCCATCAGAACTAACTATAAACCCTGAACCGACTGAGCTTTCAGTCATTACTGCAACTACACTCTTTATAGCATCTTGAACAACAGCTGAAAAATCTTCTTGGGAAGGACTTGTTCTAATCAAGTCAATCTGCTCTTCAAAACTTTCTTGCTGTGCAGCTTGCTTTGTAATGGCTAAAGAAAGATCGTTAAAATTTCTTTGATTTTCTGTATCGTATAAATTTATAGTGTCTGTAAAGTGCTTAGTCAAATCTTTTTCAGTTTGTCCTATTTCATAATCTATTTTTGAGTTTAATCTTGAAAATTGTATACTAACAAAGATAAAAGAGATTGATTGAAATATTACAAGTAATAATATCAGTGTATAAATAATATTCTTATGTTTTTCCATTAAATGATTAGAGAAAAAGCATATTTATAGTTTTTTACTTGTGCCTTGTCTTTTTTCTTTTAAGCAGATAGGTTATCATTAATATAATAAGAATTAAAATAATGATTATAAACCACCGAAAAAAAGTGCTTTTTTCTTCAGGACTGTAATAAATATCTGGCTGGGGTGGGGGTGTTGGGGCATAATTGTATGTTTGAGTAGGTGTCGGAGTTGGACTTATTGTAGGAATTGGAGAGAAAAGCTTATTTTTAGAATTTATAACGTTAATGTTTTTTGAATTGTTTATAGTAACATTTGTAGAATTTGTTACAGTTGTGTTTGTGGAGTTTATAATAATAACATTGGTTGAATTAGCAACAATTGTTTTATTAGAATTAATTATTGTTACATTATTGGAATTTGTTACGTTTGTGTTGGTAGAATTTGTTATTATAGTATTATTTGATTTGATTATTACTGTCTGATTTGAATTTGTAATTGTCGTATTAGTAGAGTTTGTTATTTGTGTATTATTGGAATTAATAACTGTTGTATTTGTTGAATTTTGAATAGTTGTATTAGTAGAATTTTGAACATTAGGGTCATTTCCTGCAAAAACAATTGTTAAAGAAAATAAAATAAATATAGAGAATATAAAAATTGATTCAACCTCTCCTCTTTTCATAATTATTTATAGAATATATATATAAAGCTTTCGTAATCAGAAAACTTATTTAAACCTAGTTTATTTTATTAAATTATGAAAATTCATGCAGTTGGCGGTTACAGCGAGGTTGGAAAAAATATGACTGCCTTGGAAACTGGTGATGATGTTATTATTTTTGATTCTGGCTTATTTCTACCAGCAATTGTTGGTGTTGCAGAAAGAGATAAGATTACAACAGAGAAGGCAATGAGAAACCTTGGAGCATTGCCAGATGATTTGTATTTGGAAAGAAAAGGATTAAGAAATAAAGTAAGAGCAATGCTTATTTCACATGCACACTTAGATCATGTCGGAGGTTTGCAATATAATTCTTATAGGTATAGAGCTGATATTGTAGGCACTCCTTTTACTATGGAAGTTCTAAAACTTCTTACTGCAGATTCAGGTTTAAGACTAAGAAATAGAATTGTTTCTGTAAATCCAAATGCTACTTATATGGTTAGAGGAAAGAGAAACTATAAAGTTGAATTTATCAATATGACTCATTCAACAATACAAAGCACAATTATTGCAGTTCATACTCCTGAAGGAATTGTATTATATGCTAACGATTACAAATTAGATAATTCTCCTGTTTTGGGAGATAAGCCAAATTACAGAAGATTAAAAGAATTAGCTAGAGAAGGTGTAAAGGCGCTTATAGTTGATTGCTTATATGCTTCTGATGATAGAAAAACACCTTCTGAAAAGATTGCTAGAGGTTTGCTAGAAGATGTCTTTTTCACAACAGATAATAGAAATAAAGGAATGATAGTAACAACATTTTCTTCCCATATAGCTAGATTAAAGAGCATAACTGAATTCGGAAAAAGACTTGGAAGAGAGGTTGTATTCTTGGGAAGGAGTTTGAACAAATATGTAACTGCTGCAAATAATGTTGGCAAATGCCCTTTCATGAAAGACATCAGAATATTTACATTTAGAAATCAATTAGAAAAAGCGCTGAAAAGAATAAACAAAGAAAAGGGCAAATACTTAATTGTGTGCACAGGACATCAGGGCGAACCTGGCTCAATTTTGGAAAGAATATCAAGGAATCAACTTCCACTACGACTTTCCCCTGATGATCATGTTATATTTTCTTCCAAGACAATTCCAACTCCTATAAATGAATTAAATAGAGAACAGCTTGAGAGAAAACTTAAAAAATTTAAAGTCAGAATTTTTGATAACGTGCATACATCCGGCCATGGCGGACGCGAGGACTTAAGAGAGCTAATCAAATTAACAAACCCAGAACATGTTATTCCATCACATGGAGATTTAAAAAAGACGACTGCTGGGGCGCGATTGGCAGAAGAATTAGGCTACAAGATGAACAGGACTGTACACTTAGCTCAAAATGGGCAGTGTATAAATTTATAAGATAAATAAGTTAGATAAAAGAGATGAGAGAAGATATTGTTACGGGCTTGAAAAATGCAATGCAAAGAGGTGAATCTTTAGAGAAAGCTATGCGGAGTTTTATCAATGCAGGCTACAATCCTATTGAAGTCAGACAGGCAGCAGAAAGCATTTATGGGGGAGCAACAACAATTATTAATCCTGAAACAGGGGAAAAAGTAATGCCTGATACTTCTTTGCAAAAGCATATTATTCAGCCGCCTAGACAAATGCCTGTTCCAGTTCAAGAAAACAAGATACCAACGCAAAAGCCAGCTAGAAATAAAGGCAATCTTATCTTGATAATTATTTTGGTACTGATTTTGCTTGCTCTTCTCGCAGGACTTATTTATATAATATTTTACGGGCAGGATTTATTAGATAAATTTCTCACATGATAAAAAATCCTTTAATAAAAATTTTTAAAGAATCATTTTACAGCTTATTTAAAAATCCACTTCTTATATTTCCAAGTTTATTTCTTTATATTATCTTTATTATAATATCTGACATTTCTGTAAAGATTAATTATAGATTGCAAACAACTCCAATGTTGATTGCCTGGGTTGTTTCATTTAGTGTTATATCCCTTGTTATCACATCGTTCTTTTTGTCAGGATTAATTGGAATGAGTTTTCAAGCGACAAAGAGAAAAATTAAATTAAGAGACATGTGGTTTTACTCTACAAGATTCTTTTTTCCTAATTTTATTTTGATTTTCTTGATAATTGCTTTATACAATCTTATTCGCTATATAGCTCACAATGTTGCTTTATTAGTTTTAAAACCGTTTAATGTACCATTAAATATTGCACAAGGCGCATTCTTTATTTTGTATTTTGCAGGATTAGTTGGAATACTTATCTTTTTGACATTTTCTAACTTTTATTTAATTATAAAAGATTTGAATATTACTAATGCAATTAAGAAATCTGTATCTTTGGTAAAGAAAAATTATACATATGTTTTGCCTATAATCGTAATATTTTTTGTTGCAGATGCTGTATTAAATTTAATAAATATTAGATTGCTTTACGAATTAGTGAATGCCATATTTATTGTTCCTTATTTGTCTTTGATATTAACAAAATTTCTTTTGATGTTTGACGAAAAATGATTTACACTCCTAAAGAAGATTCTTATTTATTAGAGAAAGAAGTTAGAAAATATGCAAGGAACAGAAGAGTTTTAGATATGGGCTCTGGCTCTGGAATACAAGCACAAGCTGCTTTGAAATCAGGAACTAAAAGTGTTTTATGCGCTGATATTGATTATAACTCTGTTGAGCTTTTAAAGAAGAAAGGGCTTGATGCAGTTCAATCTGATTTATTCTCAAATGTCAAAGGTAAATTTGATTTGATTATTTTTAATCCGCCTTATTTGCCTTTTGATGAAAGAGAAGATTCTCAAAGTGAATTACACACTTCTGGAGGGAAAAGGGGAGATGAAATAATTGTGAGATTTTTAAAAGATATTAAAAAACATTTAAATGAAAGGGGCGTAATATTAATAGTTATATCCTCATTAACTCCAAGAGCTAAAATTCTTAATATATTGAAAAAGAATGACATGGAAAACAAAATTATTGCAGAAGAAAAATTCTTTATGGAAAACTTAGAGGTTTGGAAAATTACTTGCAAAGAATAATGAAAAAAAATCGAGAGATATATATATACTAAAATTCTATTTATTATTAGATTATAATTAATGAAAGGAGGTGAAGAAATGAATAAAAATGCTAAAGCTTCTAATAAAACATTGATTACAATAATTGTTATTATTGTTTTAGTGATTTTAATTGGAATTGCCGTAGGTAAAAATTCTCCTTTATTAGGTCCTGCTACACAATGTAATGATAGGGTTGATAATGACGGTGACAATAGATGTGATTATGGCTCTGGAGGTAGAAGTTGCAGAGATGGCTCTATAAAAGGAGATTCTGGATGCTCAAGTTCTTCTGATAATAGTGAAGCTTCTTGTGTTTCTGGCTCTACAACTTGCGGAGTTGGTGC
>CAYHJT010000074.1:426-5275 GCA_964356985.1 Candidatus Woesearchaeota archaeon | reverse complement strand
TGTTGATGGGGCTTGTAATGCTTCAAATACATCTGTCCCAACATGCCCTGAACTTGTTGACAGCATAAAAAATCCAAAAAGTTTTGAGAACTTCGCAACAAGATACAATCTTGGTTGGAACAGTTCCTATAATGGTGAGACATATGTTGACGATTCATTGGAGAGATATACTGAATATTATGCATCATGGAGTTTAAATTATATTGATGGGAATAATAATTATCAAAGTGGGTGGCTGGAAAAAGCTATAATTATTTTTGATGATAAAACTGTTGATGCATCAAAAATATTAAAAGAAAACATTAACGGTGGAATGTGCCAAATACATTGGTATGAAAATAATTTAGGTAATGATAACAGGGTTTATGTTTGTAATTGGAATGTTTATGATAGGGGAGTTGACATTGATCAAAGCAATTGGAAACACAGAGAGATATTATGGAACAATGATAATGTACTTGTTAGATTTAGTGTTGGATTTGGAGAAAAGTTAAGTGATGCGGAAGTGAATAAGCTTGTTGAGAAAGAAATGGTGAAATTTTTAAGTTCATTAAAGAATAATCGAGGCAAATATATTGGCTGGGAAAACTTTAATATTGATTGGCCTTTTAATGATCAGATGTTTGATTCATTGGAGATGTGTCCTTCACAGGTTCCTCAAGATGCATGTAGCCCCCAATGGCAATGCATAACTGAACCTACTATATGTCCAGAACATGGTTTCCAGACACAAACATGTCAAGATTATAGTTGTGATAGTGAAAAGATTGTCAACCAAATATCCTGTAACCCCGGAATTTGCTCTGGCTGTTTGGTTCCAAAATGGTTTGAAAGCAATTCTCTTGGAGAAAACAGGTGTATTCCTTATGGATTTAGATTTGAAAACCAGGTGGGATGGACAGAGGGAGAACAGACAGACACTGAGAGTACAAAGCTTTTGGTAAACGAAGTGGTTGGAGATGAGTATGATTTGATAATTACCTCAAACAGCCAAGCCACTTTAATTGTTCCGGACTGGAATTTCACACATACTTTCAATGAAGGAGAAACAGTAAAAGTAGAAATTCCTTATTGGAACGAGGATATTGCAACAATCAGTCTTACAGCCGTGGATATTGTTTATAACTCAATAAATTATGAAGAAAGCTATGTTTTATTTGAGATTACACAAACATATCTTGGAAGAGTTGTCGATACAATAAACTCATATTGTGAGATTGATGGATATATAAAACCACAGAAAGCATGGGAAGGAGGAGAGTGGGCAAAGTGCCAGAATAACTATGAATGTGACAGCAACTTATGTTCTTCTGGAGAATGTATTGATATTAAGGCCACTGCAGGAGAAGTATCTGCCTTCAAGAGTATTGTTATCAAATTCTTCTGCAGGATAACTAACTTGTTAGGTGGAGATGGTTATGAACAATGTTTGGTTGATAATGGAGTAGAAGTGCCAGTGTCCCAATAGGCTTTTTTATAATAAAGTTTATAATTGCTTTCTTCTTTAAAACAGCATCAAAAAATGAAAAGAGGAACATTGGTTTTATTTTCCCTGTCTGTAATCTTGATATTATCTCTGAGCTTGGTTTCTGCTGGATGGTTTTCTGATTTTTTTGCAAAGATTACGGGAAAAACAACATCAAACAATAATATTATAGAAATTAAAGAATCGGGGGAATATTATATCAAATTAAAATGGTATAATAAAGAGGGGAAAACTTTTCTCTTCCTAACCCAACCATCTCAAAAATTTATTGGAAGCTCTTCTGGAAAAATCCCTAATGTTTCCTTAGGTTCTATCAACAAAGGGGCAATAATAGAGTTGAAACATTATTTTACAGATGAATCAAACACTCGCGGGTATTTTTATTCTTCAGATCAGCTGTACTACCAGATTGAAGAAATTTCACCTTCACATTGGAAAATTAAATATGATGATGGAGAATTTGAAATTTATAAGAAAGGGGAAGCAACAACCTGCCTTGCAGGATATACTTGCCTTGATTCAAGTAATACTGGAACAAAAGTGGACTTCAACGGTATTAATTATGAAGTATATCTAATATCTGCATCTGACAACTCTGCAACAATCAATGTGAAAGATAATTCAAAGTTCACAGAAGCTTCAAAAGAAGTTTCTTTATTATCAACAAAAGATATTAGTGGATTAAATGTAAAACTTGTAAAGACTGATGAAACAAATGGACTCTTGAGTGTTATGTTACAAATTAGTCTTAATCAATGTATTAATGATGGTTGTATCTTAAACTTAAGATTATATGGAGTGGTATTTCTGGGAAATAATCGTGCACTTCAATTATATAACGTTTACAACCAGACAACTGGTACAAGCGCCATAACAGACGACAGAGTAAATT
This sequence comes from Candidatus Woesearchaeota archaeon, assembly GCA_964356985.1. Taxonomy (GTDB): domain Archaea; phylum Nanobdellota; class Nanobdellia; order SCGC-AAA011-G17; family JAGVZF01; genus CAYHJT01. The sequence continues at coordinate 2,897 of CAYHJT010000074.1, read as the reverse complement.
TTAATGATACAGTCGGAAGAACATATGAAACAACATTTTCCAGCACAGAAGGTTCTGGAACAATAGATGTTGATAGTAAGAGATACACTATTACATTTAGAGGAACTGGAGAAAGCGCTTTAGTTACTATAACATCTTCAACATCTCCAACCACCACATGCACAGACAGCGATGTCACAACGCAATATCCAGATGGAAAGAATTATTATGTGAAGGGGAAAACAATAGAAAATTTAGACAGCGAACGTAATGATTTTTGTTATAGTACTGTAACGTTGGGAGAGTATTTCTGCGATGGAAATTCCAAAAGAAATGTTGAATATTTTGGTTGTCCATCAAATGTTTGTGTTGACGGGGCATGCACTTATGTCAATACAACTTCTTTTAATGTTTCCGTTGATAAAACAGAGGGATTTGGCCCTTTAACTGTTAATTATAATATTACAAAAGAAAATGAAACAGACAGGTGTGCAGATTTTTTCATGGGAAATAAATCAATAAATTGCGAAGGTTCAAAAATTTTTAATTACGGAGCTAATTATTCAATAAGACTCGGTGTTATTGCAGCGGATAATTCATATGAAATATACAAAGATTTTAAAATCACTGTTTATCCCAGTAGATATTCAATAAGAAATTTCGGACCTTCAACAGTTGATTCAGACTCCAACAATCCTACTAAAGTATATTTCGAAGATGTTTATAAAAGTGGCACTTCAAAACCCAATGGAATAAAAGTGACTGCATTTAAAGTATCAGAAGACGGAAAGGAAGAAAAAGATGATGAAAAAAGTTTTTCTTGTGATAATGAAATATATAATGAATCTGAAAATTCTTTTATATGCACAATAGAATTTGATTATGACTTTTCAGCTGGTGAATATAAATTTTTAATACAAAATCTGGACGAAAATGGAGAGGATATGGGGACTGCTGACAATGAAAAGTCCCTCTTTGTTTTCGATTATTCCATGCCTGTTGAAACCAACCCCTTTCCAATTGGTTTATGGACATATACTGGCAACTATTATAATGTTTTAGAACTAAACCAGCTTGATGCTATAAAGGAATTAGGTATAGATACTATTAAAGATGGAAATTATAATGATAACTCTTTTAATTATGATAAAAGATTGCTGATTGCGGCTCAAAAAAGAGGTATTAGAGTTATGTGGGGGAGCACTGGTTTAGAAAAAGAAGTTACTTCTCCTGGTTTGCTTAATAACCGCCTTGATGCAGTGTTTGATAATTTGAATACAGATTTTAAATCTCTTTATAGATTTTATTTGCATGATGAACCTGAAAATTTTGCAGAAATAGATAACACTGCTAAAATTGTAGATGCTCTTAATTTAAGAGGAAAAATACCTGGAACAACGACAATTTGGCCCGACTTAAGGTTAATAGAGTATTATTACAAAAATGTAAATTCAAATGAGGTTATAGTTGATCATTATCCTTTGACATTAAATACTCCTAAAGAAGGGATTGGACTGCAAGTAAAACTTGATGAATTAATTAATACATTATATAATTTAAATAGATTATCAAAAACTTATAATAGACCTTTTTGGTTCTTTGTACAAGCACATTCTTGGGAACCAAAGAATATTGATGACATAAGAAGCCCAACCCCAAAAGAAATAAGAGCCATGACTTATTTAGCATTATCTTATGGGGCTAAAGGAATATTTTACTTTTATTACTGGACAGACCCGAGTGTTCCTTCAACCGGTTTAGTTGATGAAAATTTAGAACCTAATGAAAAATATTATGAAGTTCAAAAAATAAATCAAGAAATAAGAAGCATACGTGATATTTTAATTGATTTGAAAAATATTAATACTTGTAGCAGCAAGAACATTGGGATAACTAAAGAAAATTTAATTACAAATAACTGGGAATTTGATGACAATGGTTGGAATTATCAATCTTCTTCTGACAATAATGGGATTAATTTATACTTTAATGGTAGTAATTTAGCAAATATAAAAAATAAATTAGATGTATACTTTGATTTTTGGAGTAATGTAAATATAAATACAACAGAGCATAGATATCTAATAATAGATTATGATGTAATTCAAAATACCAAGGATATTGGTTTTTTCTTTAATTCTTATAGAATTGATGGCAATTTCAAAGATAGATTTTTGCCCCCAAGTATTGGTAATCATAAAGTTATAATAAATATAGATAATTTAAGAGGGACTGCTAATTGTGACTTTGGTAATTGTGAAAATGATATTATTAATAAAATGGCTTTCTTTATATTCAATACCAAAGGCGGTGAAGTTAATATTAAAATAAATAGCATTACAGATTATAATTGTGAGTTGCCTTATATATCAGAAGCAACAGGGAATATAGAGGTAGGTAATTTTGTACATAAAAATGGAGATAAATACATGATGTTAGTAAATCGTGACACAAATAATCCCGTTACAGTTCAAATAAAATTAAATAATTTA
>CAYHJT010000074.1:0-416 GCA_964356985.1 Candidatus Woesearchaeota archaeon | reverse complement strand
ATAATTCTGTGGGAGAATCTTATCTTTTGGACATATTAACAGAGAAAAAAATTTATAGTGATGCTTCAGATGCTTATACTTTCTATTATGACTTAGGACCAGGAGATGGCAGGTTGATTGAAATTGTACCAGCGTCGCTTATAACATCTTTTATAAAAGATACATGGGCGAGAGTCAGAGATTTGTTTGGTAGCAGAGAAGCCTAATCGGAATTAATTCTTCTTATTCTTTATGTGTAATTATCTCACAAACTCAACATTCTTTAGGCCTTGAAATTCCTTATCCCCAGTCAAAAACTTCATCTTATTTTTGAGTGCATAAACATAGCCTATGCAATCAGTATAAGACATATTCTTTTTCTTGTTTTCTTTCTTGAATTTCATTGCATCCTTCAGCACATCGTCGGGAATTTCAAC
>CAYHJT010000073.1:0-5285 GCA_964356985.1 Candidatus Woesearchaeota archaeon | reverse complement strand
TAAGTAGTAAAAAAGAGTAAATCAAAAAAAGAACGTTTATAAATTTTATTATATGGTAATATTTCATAATGACAATAACTGCAGTAATAGGTTTGCAATATGGAGACGAAGGAAAGGGCAAAATAGTTGATTTAGAATCAGAAAAACATGATGTTGTTGTTCGTTTCAATGGTGGCCCAAATGCGGGCCATACAATAGTTCTAGGAGACAAAAAAGTAACTTTGCATCTTTTTCCATCTGGAATTCTTCATAAAAAAATATGTGTAATAGGGAATGGTACTGCCATAAACCTAGAAAAGTTAACGAAAGAATGTGAAGATATAGAGTCTATATTTGGTTTTAATCCAAGAGATTATTTATTGATTAGTGATATGGCTCATGTGATTCTTCCAAATTACTTGAAATCTTCTACATCAGACATCCATAGTACTGGTAATGGAATAAAAGAAACATATACTCAAAAAGCTGCTAGAGAAGGCATTAGAATAATTGATTTAGTTCATATTAATCATATTTCCTGCAATGATCCAAGATATGATATGATTAAAAAAAACAGGGATAGTTTAGATCAAGTAATAACTCAATTAAATTATTTTAAAGGTAATGTTGATAACACTCAATATTTCTTAAATGGAAAGATAAAAAAAGGTAAAAATGTTCTTTTAGAAGGGGCACAAGCTGTTATGCTTGATGTTAACCATGGATTATATCCATTTGTTACAAGCTCAGATTGTATACCTGGTGGCGGAGCTACTGGAGCAGGAGTTCCTATGAATTTAGTAGATAGAATAATTGGTGTTGCTAAAGTTTATACAACAAGAGTAGATGGAAACAAAGATGCACCATTCCCTGTAGAATATGATCATGAAAGAGATGAATTACTTAGATCATTAGGAAATGAATTTGGAGCAACAACTAAACGCCCTAGAAGAACTGGTCGTTTTGATATTCCTCAAGTTAAGTATGCTATGATGATTAGTGGAACCACTGAAGTGGTATTAACAAAATTAGATGTTTATGATGGCATGGAATCTATTCAAGCTTGTATTGCCTATGATTGTCCAAATATGGGGAATATTTATCCTAGCGGAACCAATAAAGAGTTTATCCCAAATGCAACTGTGCTAAACAAAGCAATACCAGTATATCATGAATTCTCTGGTTGGAAAGGTCAAAAGACGCAAGGAGTTTGGAGCTATGAAGAGCTTCCAGAAAATGCTATTAATTATGTTCAATTTTTAAAGGGACATTTAGAAGGAGGAACTAACGCTAAAGTTACCAGTGTATGCAACGGTCCAGAAAGAAATAATATTCTTCATATTCCTAGTAGCCTATTTGGTAGGAATATTAAATAAAGAAAAAGTCCATTAATATAATTAAATTTAAATTATTTTCTTTTATGATAAAAAGATGATTTTCTAAAGAAATAAATAAATATTGATAATCCTAAAATTAATATTATAATCATAAGATATCCATACAAGTTATTATAATTATTATTTTCTGTAATTGTATTCGTAGATGGAGTAATTATTTCTTTTTCGCCGATTATGAAATAACTAAAAGAAGTTAAATCTGCTTCATAATAATTATTTAGTTCATCAAAGTCTCCATATATTGTTGGAATTTCTTTCCATTCTTTAGAATCTTCATAAAATTTGAATAATGAAATTCTATCTGATTGAATATTATTATCTAGCATCCATTTTTTATCTACACTAAGTCTAATAGTTGTTTTGTTTATTTTATCAGTTAAATTTTCTGTATGTATCTGAAGGTATTTATACACCTTACCAGTCTTATTTACAGTTACGTTAGCTGGCAATCCTTCATATTTAGTGATAGTTATCTGGACATTCTGGGCGGGATTATTTACTAAGATAGATATTTGTTTGATTCCTAAATCTTTATCAATAACTTTCATTATTGTTGCAGATCCAGGAGTTATTTTTGTCCAGTTTTGAGATTCTTTTCCATGAGTCTTATTAGTATCTGTTTTATTGGAATTAGGATTTGCAGGAGAAACACTTGCTCCAGTTCCGCCCTCGTTACCAGAGCTACTGCTTGTGGTAGTTGTAGAAACTGGAGCATTTCCAGTTACTAAAGGCGCAACACCAGAAAAGTGAGGCACCCTAATATACATAATATTAGAACTTGTGTTTACATAACAATATGAAGTAGGACTATTTCCAGTTAAATTTGGATCTGTTTTACTACATGAAATACCTAAAGTATTTAAGAAATTTCTATATCCAGTAGAATTATATGATCTATTATTGCTATTTCCCAAATACTCATCAATATTTGTTGTTATATTTCCTTGGGTATCCCCTCTTGTACCATTCCATACAACATTCCAATTTTCATCATAAAGATTTGATAAACTAATATTAATATTTGAAGAGTCATCTATATTTGAGTCAGAGTAAGGCATTCCGATTATTGCATAATCATATACATCTGCCGGAACAAAACTACCAAATTCCCATATAGGTCTAGCAGATGTTGCACCGCTTGATGCTTGATTATTCATTACAGACTCCATTGGAGGTTGTTTTGCAGCAAGCATATCAAAATTATAAAAAGTCATTACAACATTGCTAGAAGTAATCTTCATTTCCATATTTATTTTGCCGGCAACCATTGCCTTGAATGGATTAAAACCAGTCCCAGTCATTGTAGTTAATTCACAACTAGTACTAGGATTTATTACATTACAAGAAGTAGAAGATCTTAAAAATCTCATATTTATTGCAAAACTACTATCAGATATATTCATCATCTCAAAACCACCACTAGAATTAATTTTTTTGAAACCTGCATCTCCATTGGTCATTGTAGTTAAAGTGATATTCAATTCTGATTGGCTTAAATTTAATGTTTTTTCTTTTGGTGGAGCGTTATTAGAAAATATTTTTGCTTTTGCCGAAGAATTTAATGGAAGAGATAAAGCAAAGGTACCATTAGTGAAATCTTCAACTATAAATGTTAGTTCTCCAAAAACTGGATTAGTTATATGTATATCTACATGAGGTTTATCTTGTGTTATCGCACCACCGGTAGAATTTTGAATTCTTATCAAAAACTTAGTATTATTAACATCAATAGCACTAGATGCTGCAATAAAGGAACCAGAAAGTCTTTGTAAGGTTATATTTATATAATTGTTAGTGCCGACAGATTGTCCTTGGTAGCTAACATTTTGGAAAGCTCCTAAATATTCTCCACCAGATCCAAAAGTTGAATTTCTTCCAACAAATTCTATCAAATAATTAGAATTTAATAAGCTTATATTATATCTAGCTATGCTTCCGGGACATCTTGAATCGGAATAATTCAATTGCAAAGCACTCGATAAATTAATATCTTGCGTATCCGGGCGCATAGGGGGCACAAATCCGGTCCATGGAAGCATTCTAGGCAATATCGCAGTTATATTATTGATATTAGTAGTGTTTCCAATAGCATTAATACATCCATACATTTGTATCCTATTCACTCTTAAATCCATATTTACATTAATATTTTGACCTTCAAAAGTAGGGTTTAATGTTGAATTTGATTTTGGAGGAGCAAAACAAGCTGTATTATTCATGAAACTTCCATCACATACAGAATATTGAGAAAACTGCTGATTAGCCCTTATTAACATTAAAGAATAAGTTCTACTGATGGGTACAATCATTTGAACCCAAGATACATTTTCCATAGCATTACTAATCATAGGAAATCCAGTTTGTTGTTCATTTAACATATATCCAAACAATTGAGATACAGAACCATTAGTGGCAGTAACATTAATCGTAGCTGCAGGTCCTAAATAAAAAGTAGTTCCATTAAGTGTAGGGGGTCTCATAAATTCATATTGTGCTATATCTCCTCCAAAACTTTGAGGGTAATACATCTCTGCTGGAAATTGTGGAAGTGTAGTTCCTATTTTTAATGCTTGGGAAGAATCAGATTGATTATAATAGATCATTCTTAATTTATAATTTTTTCCGCCAGAAGCGTTTATTCCGGATAAAATAAAAATGCCATTTTCATTAGTTAATGAAGAAGTGATAATGCTTTCTGTAGGGGGTCCATTATTGCCTTGAGTAAATTCATATATTGAAACATTTGTTGAATTTTGATAATCTCCAGTTTCATTTTTTACATAACCAGAAAAAGAAAAAGAAAATCCAAAGCTAGGAATACTAATATTTGATGTTCCAGAAATACCCATAGCTAATATATTCATTTGAAAAACTGCTGAAGCCTGATTCCTAGTAGTTATATTGAACCAAAAATTTTTAGTAGTGGTATTTTGAATTATTCCAGCAGAAGTTCTATTTGTATATGTTAACATAACAGTTTGACCGCCACCGCCTCCACCCGAAATAAAGGTATTATTTGAAAATGAGGCATTAGAGTTAGTTCCGTTAGAATCTACAACAAAATAATTTGGATCAAAATCCAATGCTCCAGTAAAGTTAAATTGAATCCAAGTTATATTTTCATTAGTCGCCCCGATAGAAACATTGAAAAAATTATTTGATGCTCTTTGAACCATATTATTTGATGGGCTAATCACAGTAAAATTAGCGTAAGCATTTGAAAAATCAATAAATATAAAAGTAAAAAATAATATCGACAAGAATATTTTTAATTTATTAAACATCGCCATCTTTATCATTTAAAATTATTAATAATATATAAACTTTATTATACATTCATTCGTTAATAATAAAAATAAAAATAAAGCGCCCCCGGTCGGATTTGGACCGACGACCGCGCGGTTAACAGCCGCGTGCTCTACCAGGCTGAGCTACAGGGGCACAAAAGAAACGAAAAGAAAATTGTTTAAAAAGGTTTCTAATTACTCTAAAAAATCTCTATTCTTAATTTTATCCGGTAAATATTTTTCAGATATAAAACTAATACCTTTAGCGCTTAATGCTTGAATTTCTGCTTTAGCGCCAAATTCTTTCATCATTTTCAATTGTCTCTGCCAATCTTTATTTTCCTTAAACCATTCATAATCAGCAACTTGCTTTATTCTTGCAATATCTTGATCATTTAATTTGATTAAATGCTTTTTCAAATCATATTTCAATATATCATCTGCGGTTATACCTAAAAATTTAACTCCTGGAATTGTTAATTTTTCGGATGCGTGAGCTAAAGCTATTGATCCATATTTGATTACAGAATATATGTAAAATCCCCAAGCATCAAAATCAGTTAGCACATAAATGGGTAATTCTTCTTCTTCAGATAATCTTTGCAGTAATCTTCTAATCCCT
>CAYHJT010000072.1:0-5286 GCA_964356985.1 Candidatus Woesearchaeota archaeon | reverse complement strand
AGTAGATAGAATATTGAAAGAGTTTGAAATAATTCACAATACATATTTATCACCGATTCAAGAAGGTGTTAAAGGAGTAGAAATTCCCGGATATGTAAAAAAATTATTTTATGATAATTTAAGATACCTTGAAGATTCTTCTGAAAACGGGCTTTTAGAAAAAGTTGGGGAGAAATTATTAAAAACAGTTAGGATTATATGTGATAAATTAGACTTTGACTATGAGCACTTTAAAAATTCTAGTTTTCTTTATTCCCCTAATGAGATTAATTTAACCAAGCCTTTGCCAATCAAAGGGCATGATCCTTATTTCGTATGGCACTTAACATTAGACACAATTGTTAAAATGAAGCATAATAGACCATTAACTTATAATGTGATTAACGAAAGAATACTAGGAACAATAGTCGATTCTAGGGATGACATAGATCCCCATCTTTTAAAGATTCAAAAAAATAATCTTGACAAGGACTTAGATACGAAATTAATTATTGAATCTATGGATAGGTCTGAAGAAATGTATGAAATTAATTATTGCATGAAAGAAGGAAAAATTGTAAGAATAACAGAAAATGGAATAAACTCAAAATTTGAATTGGCTGTAAACAATGCTGAACATTATTTAGGAGTTACTCCTCAGCACCTAAGATTTTACTTGAAGAATTCTAACCTTACATTGCTACAAAAAGGCACATTAAAGGAATTATTATCAAAATTGGAATCATTTGACAATATTAAACCAGAAATTTTGTTTCCAGGATATGGCATTAAGAAAACTTTTTCTAGTCGCTTGGGCAAATTTTTCTTTTGAGATAATTCAAAGAATTGATGAACGAAATTGTGTAAGAACAGAATAATTTTACTTATAAATAATAAAAGCTTTGCCATAGATAAACTTTAAATATAAAGGATGTTAGTGAATAAATATGAATTTAAAAAAGAGCATAATATTTTTATTTTTTGTTTTGATAATATATTCTGTAAATGTAAATTCTGCTAATATAAACCTTGGAAGCTGTGGAGCATTAGCTTCCGGAAACACCTACACATTGACTGGAAATGTCTCCAGCGCTGGAGACTGCTTTACAGCTAGCGGATTAAACAACATCTTGATAGACGGAAATGGATACAAGATCACGGCAGTCAATAGGGCATTAATAATTGGCGCAAATTCCAGAAACATCTCCTTATCAAATGCAATCATAGACGCTCCCGGAGGCGTCAGCATAATAGGCGGGCCCTATGATGGATGCTTTTCTGCTGGAACCGCTGATGGAATCGTCATCATGAACAACACATTCATCAACGGGGGAATCATTGTCGGATATGGGGGTGGTGCATCAGGAGTATGCAACATGTTGGCAAAAGACAACAGAGTCCTGAATGGAGGAATAAGCATAGCCAACTATGGTTTTTCAAATTACAGAAACAATTCTGTAATAAACAATTACATTGCGGATGGGTTAGATGTTAGCTATACCATAAGTGGAATAATAAAAGACAATAATGTATATAGGCTTACTGATGTATCTGGATCGGTTTTATTCAACTTAGTTGAATCTACAGGATATTATGTGTATAACAACACATTTTTGTTAAATACTTCATTAACAGATGCATTCTCAAATAATGTCTTCGTAATTTCTCATGTAACATATAGCGTAATTGACAAAAATAAATTCCTAGACTACAATACTGCTTCTGCTCCAAGGAAGATAAGCATGAACATGTATGGCCCAAACTTTATCAATTTCACAAATAATATAGCTTACACAGATAATCTTAATCCTTGGTCTAGCTTCCAAGGAGTAATAAAACTAAGATCTGGAACAAGCAATAGCTTTTTCTTTAACAATACTATAATTTCAGTAGACTCCGGATATTCTGGACTATTTATCACAAGCTCTGCTAGCGAAGATTTACCAAACAATGTGTTTGATTCAAACACAATAATAACTACTGGTGCTTCAATGCTTGGTGAATGGGGCAGCAATTCGGTAGTAAGAAATAATTTACTTATTGGAGATCCTGGATTATGGTTAAGCGCAGGATATGGTTGCACCGGTCCGATAAGTGTGTATAATAATATAATAATAGGTCGTTCTGGCGCTACTGCTTTTAATCCTGCAGGATGCTCTAGTGCGACTGCAATAAATAATATAATATATAGCGAGTCTGGTTCTGCTACGACATCAACATTCACTGGAAATTATAATTTATTCTATCCAGCTTATGCATCTGGTCAGGCAAATTCAATATCTGGATCAAATCCCAATTTCATTAATCCTAGCGGAACAATATTAAATAATAATTTCAATTTAGTAAGAAATTATCGATATCAATCAACAAGTCCCTCAATCAACGCAGGTAGCAATCTAGCATCTCAAGGCGTTACAAAAGACAAAGACGGAATTGTGAGGCCGCAAGGTTCTAGCTATGATATTGGTGCGTATGAATATTCAACGCCAGTAGGAACTCCAGTAACTTCTTGCGGAACACTTACTGGAAATAGGGCTTATTATTTATCTCAAGACATAAACAATGCCGCAGATAATTGCATTTGGCTATTTGGAAATAATATCACTTTGGATGGCCAAGGACATAGAATAAACATGGGTGGTGGCGGAAATGCGATTTATTTCAATGCAGTATATACTGGCGGCGTAAATTATTACAACAATATAGTCAGGAATGTCATATCAAACGGAGGAATTCATTCAAATACATGGATACCTTCTGGAGATTATAATTTGATTCACAACATCACTGTAGAAAACTCCGTATTCACTGATGCAGCCTTTTTAGGAACACAAAACTTGATTGTTAGATATAATAATCTTAGCAGTTTACATGTTATTGCTGCACATGATGGCCCAGATAATTGTGCAAGTGCTCAAACATATGTTTCACCTATAAACTCAAAAATTTACGGAAATACAATCATTGGAAATGGAGAGTTTAATTTGTTCTATGGCGCAGGAGGTTGCGGTGTCCTTCCAGTCACTAATTCATTGATAGAGAATAATACTATAATCAACAATGAACCCACAAGCAGTGGCGCTGGCGGGAATATTGATGCAATGGCAATAGAAGGTGGAGTTAGCTATCTTACATTTAGAAATAATAAAATGTTTGTAAACTTAGGACCATTTGGCATGGGAATAAGAGATGGTATTGATCATAATTTATTTGAGAACAATTATTTTTGGGTAAACTATACTGGATATGCTTCCGTGGCTATTTTATCTGGAGCACCAGTGCAAGGATTTAACCCACCTGATGGAAATGTATTTAGAAATAATACTTTTGTTGGTGGACAAGCCATGGGCTTTATGATGCAAGGACAAGCAACAAACACAGTATTTGAAAACAATGTCTTCTGGGGAAATGCCCTTCAAAGCGTTCAAGCATCTTATGCCGCCGGGAACGGAAATTATTTAGGAAATGCTGGAAATAATACATTTTACCATAATACTTTTATCAATTCAAACCCTGCTGCTGGAATCGGACCCGTTTCTTTAGTTGGAGGCACTGGAACTTCAATTACTACAAATTACAATAATAATATTTTTGTTAATTTGCCTAGCAATAGGATATTTTATTGTGATTTTTTTAATCCTGTAACAAACTTCATAGGAAACAACAATATATACTATGCAAATGGAGCAGGAACTTATTGCTCATATGCTAATTTAGCTGCATGGAGAACTGCTACTGGAGATGATTTAAATTCATTAGAAACAAATCCCTTATTTTTAGGAAGCAATCCTACTCCTAGATCTCAAGACATAAATGAAGCTTATAAGTTTAAACTTCAATCAACTAGCCCTGGATGCAATATTAATGGAGATTATGTAGGAGCTTATCCATGTTCAAATTCAACTTCATTACCTGGAGATACAACTCCTCCAGCAATAAGCAATGTTCAATATTCGGGATTGACTTCAAACTCTACTTATATTAGCTGGATCACAAATGAACTAAGCTCTTCATTAGTAAAATATGGCGTAGCATCCGGAATTTATACACAACAACAAATTGTAGCAGGAAATACATTATTGCATAATATTTCTTTTACTGGATTAAACGCTAGCACCACATATTATTATGTGGTCAATTCTAGCGATTCTAGCAATAATAGTGCTCAAAGCATACAATATAGCTTTACAACTTTGAGCAGCATTCCAGTATGCACCAGTAATTGTGTTAATTATAGCTTGAACTTAACAACAGGATTGAATTTTGTTTCAATACCAATAATACCTAGAGATAGCAATGTTAACTCCTTATTTAATGTCATAAAACCAAATGTAAAAGCAATATTCTACTATAACCCATTGACCCATTCTTGGGAAGTTTATAACTCAAATGATAGCATACCAAGCAATCTCTTATTGGTAGAACCTAATAAAGGATATTTTATACTAATGAAAAATGATTCAAATTTGACAATCACTGGATCATTGACAAATTCAACTGGCGATGCTTTAGTAAAACAATTGATTCCTGGATCTGGCTGGAACTCTTTGGGAATATTTGGATTATCTTCTAAGACAGTTGCGCAAGAATTACTAGGAATAAATTATACCACATTTTGGAAATTTAATAAAACAACAAATCAATATATTCAAATAAACTTAACAAGTTCTTTAATATATCCTGGCGAAGCTTATTGGATTTATGTGAATTGAACCAATTAGTGATTTAGATTTAATCTTTATAAATATAAGGGAAGATTTAGCTTTGTGTAAAAATATGGGTTGTGTAATAATGGCTATTTTTGTGTAAAAATAGAAAAATTCTACAGAATTCTAAATAATATATATAGTAAAATATAGCTTATACAATAAATATTACTGCTTTTACTATATTTTTTACTTACTGATTATGATAATAGGTGTCTACAAAATAGAAATATTTATATATGTAGACACCTTATTGATTATATGTTTATTGAAATAAGAACCCATGGAAAAAATAAGAAATATTATTTAATACATACATATAGATATTTAGGTAAAGTAAAAAGAATAACGAGATATCTTGGATCTAATCTAAAGCAAAGGGATATTGAAAAATTAAGGTCAAGAGCAGAAAAATTAATTATAGAAAAAATAAAGGAACAAAATACTCACGAGTTAAGTGATTATGAAATACTACAATACAGAAAATACGACCAAAGAATAAGCATAGTTCATTTTAATAAAAAGATTGATTGGAAACAATTTACCACAGATTTCACATATAATACTAATGCCATAGAAGGTTCAACTGTAGAAAAATCTC
>CAYHJT010000071.1:0-5304 GCA_964356985.1 Candidatus Woesearchaeota archaeon | reverse complement strand
AGGTGAGGCGTAATGCCTCTTAATAAATAAATGTTAGGGTTTCAGCAGAGCTCTATTTTAAAAAAAGAAATTTAATATTAATGAAACCTCACATATTCTAAATTCCTAGTATAACCATCTTGAAGACCCGCCTCTAAAGAGTCTTTTTTTCTGGAGAACTTATAATATTCTATTTGTTTTTCTCCACCTAAAGGTGGTCTTTCTATTGTTACAGTTTCTGCCCCCTCCATAAAGAATTTAAATTCAAGAGTTTCATGAAAATTATTAGGAATTGTGTGTAAATATTCAAATTCACCTTCTCTATTTTTTGTAAAATATATTTCTATTTTTTCTAATCCTTCAAATGTTCTTCTTCTCATCTCTAAAATTTTTTGGTCAAGACTCATTCTTCTCATCTCCATATAATTACTATATTATGATTTTAGAATGAAAAGATATTTAAAGGTTTTTTATCTCACATCTAAACAGCCGTTGCAGAAATACTTATTTTTTATCTTTTGTACTGGGCCTTCTGATCCGCATTTGTCACATGTGCCATAATGGTATTTTAATGGTTTATTGTTTTCTTCTCTCAATTCTTCAATCTTTCCATAGAATATGTCAAATAACGCTGGTTCTATCTTCAATATATCTTTCGTTGTTAGGAATCCGACAAGCTTTTTATTCTCAACTACAGGCAATTTTCTGATTTCTTCATGGCCCATCAATAATAATGCGTCATAAATGTCCACGTCTGGACTTATTGTTATAAGATTTTTAACCATAATGTCCTTGGCTTTAGTTGTTTTAGCATTTAGGCCCTTTGCGATTACTTTTTCAACAATGTCTTTTTCAGAAATGATTCCAAGAAGGATTTCTTTGTCTCTTACTACTATTGAGCCCACGCCTTCTTTTAACATTGTGGTTGCGCAATCCTGTATAGTTTGCTCTTGGCCACATGTTACCGGTTTCTTTGTCATAGCATCTTTGACATAAATACCAGTCTTAGTTCTCATAAAACCTAACATGTTTTTAATATTAATAAACTGTTCGGTCTTCTAATATATATTAATTAAAACAAAGGTTTTAAATAATTAAAAATACTAGCAATATAATGATAAACTTATTCGATAACAAGAATTTCTTAATTGGAGCAGTATTGATTATAATAATTTATTTCATGCTAAAATCCGGTTCAAAAAAAGATAAAAGATTTGAGAAAGAATATCATGACATTATTCATTCAAATAAACACAAGGCCAAGGGCCAATTTGATTGATTCTAATAATTTTTATATATTTTAATTAATATTGATGAAATAATAAATTATAAGATATAAGAATAAGATTTATGCTTTGGCTTTGGCCTTTCTCTTGCGCTTTTCTTTCTTCATTCTCTTTCTCTGCCATTTCCAGCGCATCTGTCCTTTCTTCTTCCATCTTCTGGAACTTCTTTTCATAGGAATTTTTCACTAATACATCCTTTTTAAATCTTTCTCTATTCAAACCTCTATTCAAACAATAAATTTTATAACCTATTAAAATTACAATAATATCATGTATACAGACTTGGTATTGTTTGATGTCGCGCAAAGTCCTTTCAATAACATTGTTTATAGGACAGTAAAAATTTCCAATTTGAAGAATTATAATTCCAAGAATATTGTGATTATAGAAGGTAATTCAGTTAATCGCGATATTCTAGAAAGGGATAATGTAAACATACTTCTAAGCCCACATAAAGATCTGAAGAGAGATTCTATGCACTTCAGAAATTCCGGATTGAATCAAGTTTTATGTAGTATATCTAAAAAGAATAACATTGCCATAGGATTTAGTTTCTCGGAGTTCTTGAATTCAAATGATCGGGCATTGATTCTTGGAAAAATGCAGCAGAATGTTCGTTTATGTAGAAAATTCAAAGTCAAAATGGTAATAGCTAGCTTTGCAAAGAATGAATATGAACTAAGATCCATAGAAACTTTGAAATCTTTCGGATACATTCTCGGAATGAACCCAGAAGAGATAAAAAAATCCACGGAGCAAGGTTACTTGATTGCAAAAGATAAGCTTTATAAATAGCAATTTTTCGTTATATCCTAGGCAAACAAAATGATTATACCTCAAAGATGCTTCGCATGTGGAAAACCTGTAAGTCACTTATGGGAAGAGTATAAAGAAAGAGTAGCTAACGGCGAAGATAAAGGCAAAGTCATGGATTCTCTTGGATTAAAGAGATATTGCTGCAGGCAATTATTTCTAGGACATGTTGATTTAATAGAGACAGTTTCAGAATTCAAGAAGTATTAATAAAATACCAAGCTTTTTAAGTTTTCTCTATCTCAAATTTATTTCTTTAAATAAAATGGAAAATATAGAAGCTACACAAAAACAAATAGACCCCAACAAATATTTAGTTTGGAATACCAATAATGATTTCTTGCTAGAATTAGATACAAATCGCAATTTATTAAATAAAAAGCTTGCAATTCTTGAAGATCAAGTTGCAGAGATAACTCCTAGCATAGTTACCGGTAGATCAATAAAGAGAATTTCTTCTTATATAAGGCAATCATTACACCAAGTAGACATTCAAAGCAATTTTGAGAAAATATTATCTGAAGATATAGAAAGAAATTGCATAGCTGCTGAAACATATGCCAGTTTTGTTTTTGATAAAAAGCTAGCTAGATTCACAAGGAATGGAAAGCATTTCAGTGTTGCAACTTTCTTAAGAAATTTTTATGGACTAATTCCGAGAGAAAGTCCATATAACCTTTTACTAAGAGAATCAAGGAACCATAAGCATGATATTATCCATAAGTATTTTGAAAGAATTAGATCTATGGAAGCTAAGTCTAGATTTGTATATCTAAAAGATACTCTCCCGAAATTGGAAGAATTAGTTCTGCCAAAAGTAAAAAAAATAATGGTTGATTTTGCTTTAGATATGAACATGCCAAAAGAAAGGCTAAATGATTTCGAGCTTTATTTTGATCAGATAGGCGGTGGTTATGCTTTTTATGACGGCTCTAATAATTTAGCATCTCTTGATCCTAGCAAAATACTCGTTTATAAAAATAAAAACGGAGAGCAAAAGATATTTGAGGGAATAATAATATCTGAAGCAACTCACGAGAATATTCATAATTTGCATTCAGCATTTTCAGATATAAGCTTTCCCAGAATTATTGGATTGCATGGAGGAAGTGATTCCTATAATTCCCTACATGTTAGCTTAAGTGAAGGCATTGCTAGGCGCACTGAAAGGCTTTCAATACCTTTTTATTTTGAAAAGCATAAAAAAGAACTAGGATTAAGCGATAAAGATCTAGAAATAATGGATCTTCATTCTCAATACCATCTTATTCGACGTCATTACCAGACTTTATACACAATATTTACAGTAATGCAAAATACAGAGTCGTTGCCTAGTTTTGATCGTTATAAAAAACTCGCAGAGATTACAGGAATCCCTTATTTCAACAGAGATCATTATCTTGTAGATGATGTTCCATTATCTGGTTGGATGTATTTTATAGGATCTATTTTAGGATCTCAATATATAAAAAAATGTCTGCAAGAGACTAATGATAAATATGGTTGGGAATCCGTAGATGATAATATGGGTTTAATACTTCGCGGATTCATGACAGGACATTGGCAGGTACCTACACATTACAAATTCTTTAATCAAGAATATCTTCCTAAATTAGAAAGCATGGGTATATTAGTACCAAAAAATTTAGAGCAAAAAGCTGTTTCTTAACACTAGAAAGATTTTTTAAACCATTTATTCTGATTATTTTTATGCGTGATAATCAATGGTTAAATGAAAGATTAAATAGTATATGGGAAATGTTGTTTCCAGAAACACTTAAGTTAAATCGAGTGACTGTAAAATTCAAGGGTCGTTCTATAAGCAAATTCGGGCATATTAAAATGCTTCATAGCAAAGACACAGAAATAGCAATTAATTCTTTATTCAAAAATCCAGTTGTTCCAGAGTATATAATAGATTTAACTCTTGCCCATGAATTAGTTCATTATGCTCATGGATTTCATTCTCCATTACCTAGACAACACAAGCACCCTCATCGCGGGGGCATAGTAGACAAGGAATTAATTCAACGCGGTTTTGGCCATTTGGTAAAATTAGAAAAGGAATTTGTTAAAACTGAGTGGCCCAATATATATAAATCAATGAATATTGCTCCTAGAAAGCCTAGGCGTTATAAATTATTCGGACTTTTTCGTATTTAAATTATATCTAGAAAATTTCTTGCAATCTAAGCAATAATATACCACTTTAGAATTTTTTGTCCTAACTCTCAGATTTTTTCCCGGAACTAAAAATGAATCGCAATGCTTACAGAATTTTCTTTTAAGATAGCTAGGAATTTTCAAATTTACTTTCATGGCTATTTTCTTCGCCTTTTTAACGTAAGAATTAGCTAATTTTTTGTCTTCATCAAATATTTCACTAGCCTCTTCCAATAAGATTTTTACTCTTTCTAAAGCTATTATTTTTAGTTTTGATTTCTTATCGTCTTTCATTATTATGGTGATTATTTAATATAATATAAGCGTTATTGTTTAAATCTTAATATAATAAGTTTTATTAAACAAAACATTTTATTAATTATCGATGAAAAAAAGGGTTAGGTTTCATAAATTGATTAGTTATAGCTATTTTAATAAAAAAGCCCAGGCAGCCATGGAATTCTTGATGACCTATGGCTGGGCAATAATGGCTTTAGCTGTTTCAATTGCTGCTTTGTCTTATTTCAAGGCATTTACGTTCTCTTCACCGCAAGGTGCCTGCTTATTAAGTCCTGGATTAGACTGCAAGGATTTTATTATTGGATCTAATGGAATATCTATGGAATTAAGCAATGGATTAGGTAACCAATTGAATAACGTGGTAATAAGCGTAAAAAACATACCTTCTGGAGTTACTTGTTCAGATACTTCACCGCAAACATTAAGCGATGGAGAGAAAAAAACTTTTAATATTACTTGTTCTTCTATAAAATCCGGTATAAAAATAAAAGGAGATCTATATGTCAATTATGTACCTAGCGGAAATACATTAGCTAAAACTGCTACAGGAACATTGACTGGAATATCGACAATCTCAGTAATTTCTGCAAGTTCTTCAGATAATCAAGCGCCAACTTATAGCAATCCAAACAAAATCCCTTCAACAGTATATCAATCAAGCTTGGTAAGATTCAATATGACTATTGCAGATAATATACAGTTAAATGGTTATAGATTGAGCATAAATCAAGGCTCAGGATATGTAAATCAAACTTACATACCT
>CAYHJT010000070.1:0-5326 GCA_964356985.1 Candidatus Woesearchaeota archaeon | reverse complement strand
ATAATGCTAAACTTAAACTGCAAAGATTCTGTTGGAAACTTAATGCATGATCCTCAAGCATGGTCAGTTACAAGAAAGACTTCATTTAATATTGCAATAAACAATCCTTTAGATAATGAATTAATATATGAAAAAAATATTTTGATAAATTTAACAACATTTGATTACGCAATATGCAATTATACATTAGATAACAATAAATATTACACAATAACCAAGAACCCAACAACACAACATGTAATTAGAAGCAATATTAATTTAAGCGCAGGATCATATAACCTTGGATTACAATGCATTGACTATGCAAGAAATCTTGTACTAGCAAATAGGCAATTTAATATTTTAGTTGACAACCAGGCTCCCAATATTATAAGATTATATAAAAATGGAGATCAATTATGCGTTCAATTAGATGAAAAAGCACAATCTTGCAAGTATCTATATTCGCAATCTTCAATGCTTTATGATGATGGAAATTCGATGATAGAACGCAGTAGCAATACTTATTGTGCTAAATTAGATGCAAAAACATATTATTTAGCATGTAGAGACATATGGGACAATGAAATGTCAGCTACTATTTATCCATGATTTAATATGAGAAAATCTCAAATAGACCAAGTTTTTGTGATAATCTTTGGAGTAATTGTAATAGCATTCGTTTTGATATATGGAAGTTATGTCATTGTCAATACCATTAATACCTCCAATAAAGTTGATAACAGCTTATTTTTTGATAACATTAAAAATTCTGTAAAAAGATGCTATAACCTAGATGTAGGAAGCACATGCGATTTAAGCATCATTAAAGTCCCACAATCTTTATTGTATATATGTTTCATTAACCCTGGAGAGTCAATTGACTACAATAGCTTACCTAAATCACTAAATGAAACTATAAGAAATTACATGAAAGCAAATAGCAATTCAAATGTATTTATCACTGATTCTAAGAACAATCTCGGATTTCTAATAGATAACTTAAAATCTAGCACAAATCCCTTATGTGATAGATTAAGCGATATAAAAATTAATCTAGTTTTAGAAAATAAAGGTACCTATGTCCAGGTAAGACCATGAAAAAAGGTCAATCTATGCAATTCAATTGGATTTTTGTTGTAGTCGCTGGAGCAATTATACTTGTTTTTTTCGTCGGATTTGGAATGCAATACGCTAATCTACAGAAAAGCAGAGAGAGCACCACAATTTCAAGAAGCATAGACCAAATGATTAATGGATTAAAAGGACAGGAACAATATAAAGAAATCAACATAAATACCGCCTTTAATTTTGGATTTAAATGCGATGGATACATTATTAATAATGATCCAAGGTCTTATATGAATCTTAGTGGAAAAACCCTGTTTACACAAAAAAACTATGATGTAAAAGGATTATATGCATGGATTAAAGAGTTCAAACGCGGATTTAAGATTGATAATGTAATATACCTAATAGACAAAGACAAAAAGTTTTATTTGATTAGCGATGGAAATGAACAATACGTAAACGATCTTTACAATCAAATGCCTAACTCCTTTATTAATATTAAATTAGTTAGCTTGAATGATTTAAGTACTATAAAGATTATAGGAAAGAATAATGAATTTGTTTTTTTTACTAATCCTGAACAAAGCATTTTAGATCAATTCAAAAGCAAAGGAGATATAATAATATTAGACATTATAACTAAAAAAATAACCTTTGGAAATGGAGACAGCCAAAATTTTATAGATAATACATTTGTTTATGGGGCGATATTCAGCGGAACGTATGAAAGTTATCAATGTAGCCATTCATCATTAACCAATAAATTCAATGTAATAAATGATATTTATACCCAAAAAGCCAGAAACTTACAAGATTGCTGTAGTTCTGGAACATGCGATTACAATATAATAATACAAAAATTAGTACAATCAAATATTAATAGCCCTGATTCTAATTTTGAAGAAATAAACAACATCAATCAAAATTTAGCAAATTATTGCAAGGTGATATATTGAAAAAAGCTCAAGTTCAATTACAAGAATCTATATTTGTTCTTGTAATATTTATAATTTTAATTTTGATAAGCTTAATAGTATTTTTTAAGTTTATGGATATTAGTATAACTACTGATACAACTAATTATTTAGATACTAAATTTTATGCATTAACAAATATAATTCCTGTAATGCCTGAACTAAGATGCAGCAATCTTGGAATTGATCAAGAATGCATAGACATTGATAAAGTAAAAGCATTCCAAGAATTTAGCAAAGGCTATAGCAATGTATTTGGACAAAAGAATATAACTTTGATAATGACCTACCCGGGAAATGAAAATAATTATCAAATATATTTGAATAAACCAAGAAACACCAAAAATACCAGGGTAATTAGTACCTATGTTAGTGTTTATGATTCTAGCCAAGATAAATATAAAATTGGAAAATTGATAGTTGAGGAATATAGATGAAGAAAGCACAAACTGAAACAATGGGTTTAGCTATTATTGTAGTATTATTGTTAGTAATAGGATTAATAGCATTGAGATTTATGATTCAAAGCACACCAGTAGTTTCTCAAGATTCATATTTGAGCTCTAAAGCCAATAACCTTGCCAATGCAATAATTAAAGCAAATGTATGCACTGGAACTTTTGAACAAGCAATTATTGCTTGTTGCAATAATGAATTATTTTGCAATATTGATGCATGTAGCTTAGTACAATCTGAAATTAATAACCTTAGTATAAATGTTAATGAACAAATTACTTCGGAAGCTTTCGATGCTAGTGGAAGATTATGCTTTAGCATAGGCAATTGCGAACAAGGAATAAACTCTGGAACTTACAACCTTGATAATGGCATAACTTTTGATGTAAAAATCTGTGGAAAACCATAAAAGTTTTACCGGAGTTTGGTAGTTACATTTCTTAAAATATTTTATCAAGAGATATATGTTTATAAGCCTTAAAAATGCTGTAAAATGGCTTATTAAGGTATTAATATATACTATAACATATAAATGTTTATAAAGATATTTTATTTTAAAATATACTAATAGATATCATAGCTATGGCGTTATTGGTGGCTAGGACCATTAGTCATTAAGAGTCATAAAAAATATATTATAGAGTATAAAAAAACAACGAAACACGGAGGTGTGTTTTAACATGGAAAAATTTAGTTTAAGAGCCAAAAAGGCAATTAGAACAGTTAGTGCCATTGGTATCGGCGTAGGTATGCTTGGTGCTACTATTTCTGGTGCTTTTGCAGCCACATTGAGTGATTATCCAGCTCCATTCGTATCTGGTGGTCAATTCCAAAAGGCAGCATTAGTAATTGGAGATAGTGCAGGTATTGATAGTGCAGCATCTACAGACATAGTCGCTGGATTACAAAAAGCCGCAACATCAACAACCACAAGTACAACCACAAGCTCAACAACCACAACTGGAGTTGTAGTATCTGGAAGTACACAAGAGATACCTTTTGATACAATAATTGTATCTAGTAACAACTTTGATTCTGACTTAACAGATTCAGATATTCCATACTTAGCAGATTCAACTATAAGTTGGAATGGTAACGACTATGATTACAGCGAACATGTGGTCATTGATGCAAGCTCAGCAACAAAAGTGGCAACATCAATAACAAGCACTGAAGATGATTACAAAAGCGAGGTTAGATTAGAAATCCAAAAAGGAGCAATTCAATACTATTGGGCTTCTGACAAGGCAATGAACATAACAAATGGTATAAGTTCAACTGTACCTTTTGAAATAAAATTCTTGAACAAGAATTTAAAAATAACTGCCGCAACAGATTCATCTATAACAACAACTATTGCTGACACATATTTCTTAAATAATGGTGCATCAGTAGTCGTAGAAGGAAAAACAGTTACATTACAAGCTGTATCTAGCACTTCTGCTTTAGTAAGCGTAGATGGTGTTGTCGGATCTGTTACTACAACAAGCACAAAAACATTGAATGGCTTGCAATTGAAAGCTGATGATTTATTTTCCGTAACTAACGGAAAGAAAGAAGACAGCTCAGCCAGTTTGATTATTGGTAAGACTGCAACAAAGACTTACAACAATAACGATGCTTTCATTGGAGAAAATGAAAACAATCCAAATTGGAAATGGCAAATAGCAAGAATCGGTAGTAACGCAGTAACTTCAATTGCTAACAATGCAACTGGAATAACCTTAACTGGATTTACTTTGGGAGCAAAAAGCAATATACTAAAGGATTCATATAGTACTGGTGCATTGAAGACTGGAGAATGTGTAAGTACTCCTTACAATTTTGTAAGTCTATGTTTTGACAGCTTAACTGTAGCAGACGACAAATACATGCCATTGAACATGAGAATAGAATCCACAGACCTTAGCGATGAAGGTTTAGTATCCGGAAGTCAAAATGCTTTACACATCTGGACTACACAATCTGATGGATTAGTAGTTGATTTTGACAATACATGGCAGGGTGCAAAAAATACCACATCAAATAGCGAAAAGAAGACAACTGACATATATTTATACACTGATGTAAATAATGTCAAACACAACGCTACAATGTTGTTTTACTACGATACAAATTTGAAACACATTGTATATGGTGGTAATTTGACTAACAACTCTATGCAAGCTCCGACAGCAACAACTATACAATACTTTGCACATGTAGAATTTGATAAAACAAAGAGCAATGATGCAATGATTGGACTTCAAATTGCAAACATAAGCGGTGGAGCGTATGGTACAGCAGCATCTCAAGTTATGAACTTGACTTTGAACTTTACAGAAGCTACAGACTTTGCAGCAGGAGAGCAATTAACATTACCAATATCTCTTTCGAGCGGTAAGATTAATAGATTCGGTGCAACAGCTGGTGGAAGTTCTGGTGAAGGTGGAGATTTATATTATCTTTACTCCGGAACATCATCCCAAATGGGTGCAAAGAATGAAAACCACAGAACTAGATATGGAGTAATAATAAGCAACCCTGAAAGTTCTTTCGGTGGAGAAAAAGCCGAATTTATGATACCTGGCGACTTAATCCAAGGTAAAGTAAAAATCGGCGGAACAGGAACATCTACAAGTGGTGGATCAACTCCAGTTGTAAGTGCAGTTGCTCCAACTACAAAGACAGCATCTGAGATAAACAGTATAGCAGACTATAATGCAATCTTAGTTGGTGGACCTTGTGTAAACAAGCATGTAGCCGCCTTGAAAGGATTAGCATACCCAGCATGTGGTGCATTATCTGGTTTAGATCTTTGTATATCAGTTATCGAGCTTAAAACCAATGGTGTTAACATGGCTTTT
>CAYHJT010000069.1:0-5471 GCA_964356985.1 Candidatus Woesearchaeota archaeon | reverse complement strand
ATATTATTAACCATATATGTTATCTATAGTAACTATTATATAAACTTTTCTATTATAATATTATCTAAATATAATAAACTATCATCTTGCTAAAAATATAAGTCTAGACATTTGAAGTTAAGAATAAATCTAATCAATCTAGCAAAAGATTTATAAATTTTTGCAATATGTTAAAAGAATAAATAGCGATTAAAAATATATTAACGGGGGTTTGAGAAAATGAGGAAATTAAGTTTATTTTTAATATTATTTCTAGTATTTGCAAGCTTTAGCTTAGCAGTAGAAAAAAACATAGAAACAGTAGATACAATTGATGTTGTAAAAGACGAAGATACTTTCACTAGCGAAGAACTAGAGGAATCAGTTGAAACTTACTGTAATGACAAACCTAAATGCAATGAAACAGACAATGGACTCGACATTTACAATAAAGGAACAACAACCTACAACAATCACCAATACACTGATAGATGCATTGGCAAGAAAGACTTGTACTTGAAAGAATACTATTGTTCTTATGATCATAAAAAGGTAAAAATAGTCAGATGTGAAAATGGATGCAGCAATGGAGCATGCATACCTGATGAAGTGCCTGAATTCGGAACAGCAGCAGCTTTGATAGCTTTAATGGGCAGCTTAGGCATATTTACATTAATCAGAAGAAAGCATTAAATTGCTTTTTCTTTTTTTAAAATGTTTATAATATAGGAGTGATAACAATGGACATGAGTTTAGACAAATATATACAAGATAATATCCTTCAGTCATTATATGTAAATATGGGCTTTAAAAAAAATTCGGAAAAAGTGTTGGTGATAGCCCAAACATACAGCAATATTTTGGGAGAAGACCAAGAAAAAAGGGTTAGGGAATCTTTCAAATGTGCAGATGTTATGTGCCAGGTTATGAATAGAGACGGAGCTAAATGCGATTTCTTGACATATAGTCCATCAGAACCTAGAAATGGCGCAGATGCTCCTAAAGAAATTTATGATGATGTAGCAAGATATAATCCAGATGTCGTATTCATGCCCACTGCATATTCTTTATCTCATACAGGATTTAGAAGGATGATGACAGAAAAAGGAATCAGAGTAGCTAGCATGCCTACTTTTACATTAGAAATGTTTGCAAAAGACGGGCCTTGTTCTTCTGATCAAAAAGAAATGACAAGATTGACAAAAGAAACTTATCAAAAATTAAAAGAAAGCAGACTTGTAAGAGTCATAGGGCCATATACTGATGTTACTATTGAATTAGATCCAGAATTAAGCCATATGAGTGATGGGATTCTTACAGGAAAAGGAGAATGGGGAAATTTACCTGGCGCAGAATCTTATAATGTTCCGAAGCATTTAGGGCATAGCAATGGAATAATAACAATTCCACGAGGCTGGGGCGGCCCATTTGGATTAGAACATACAATTCATTTTGATATAGTTAACGGGCTCTTTCACAATCCAAGACCTAAACAGCATACTGCTGATTCAACTAGATATGTTGAAGAAAAAATAAAACCTTTGATGTTTGGAAAAGGAAAAGATGGATTTAATGTTTTAGCGGAGTTGGGCATTGGAACAAATCCTGCAATAACTCAAAGATACATAGAATCTCATGGATTTAGCATATTACTCGCTGAAAAAGTATATGGAACAGCACATTTTGCAAACGGGAACAGCAAAGGCATGGGTGGAAAGAATGATGTTCCGGTTCATATCGATTGGGTCGTTCCAAATACAATAATAGAATACATAAAATAGGAGAAAAAAATGGATTATAAATACATCAAAGGACCATTGAGCAAAGTTAACATAGACTTATTGACTAAAGCAGGATTACTTGGAGAGGATATGTTAACATTAACATTCGATCCAAAAATTTCTTCTAGTTTGATAGAATATTGTATTGCTGATGCTTACATAACCAGAATAAGATCTGAGGAAACAGAACCACTAGATCAAGAGCATAACCAAGAGGCTAAGAATTCTTACTTGATTTATGTAGAAGTTCATAGACCAAGAAATGAGAAAAAAGAAGAAAGAGGAATGAGCAGAGTAGACTTATATCTCAGAAAACTTCAATTAAGACCTGAAGAAGTAAACATAGAGACATCCTTCAAACCTTTAGCTAGGGAAACCATAAGAAGAAAGAACAGAATTTATATACAAGACTTAGAATCAAGATTAGACAAGTTAACTTCTAAGTAAGATATATAATGAATCCCAAGATGTTGATAAATTTAAGAAAAAATGTTTATGTTATTAATATGATATTTAAAATTAGTAAAAAATATTAATTAACCGTCAGTAAAAGTAGCGCATTTTCTTGTTGATACTACTTGTGTTCCTGTTACATATGTTCTGGCAGGAGTGCTAGGCCTAGTACATGAGCAATCGCATCTATCCGCACCTATCGATTGAAGCTGTCCATATCCGCTAGTAAAATAAACTGATGGATTTGCTGAACAAAGAGAATTTCCTATACAAGCAGATTTAAGTACACATGACCTATAACAGGCGGTATCGCAACCTTCTGGACCTCCATCGGTGGTTGTAATAAGGGTTCCACTGTAAACATTACAGATAGGTGTTTGGATATTACTGCAACTTGATCCAGAAATGTCATAGCAAAGCATGTTTGGATTTGTAGAATCCCAATAAACTTGCTTGTTTTGAATTCCTAAAGCATTATTAGATGATGATGAAATTTGAGCGAAATTTGAATAATCCACTGATCCATCTGCATTGTCATCTATTGATAATCCCGAAGATGATGTAGTAGAAACCTGCTGCAAAGGATGCCATGGTTGATTTACATTAAGAGATGCCGCACGAACAAATATTGCTACTCCTATCAAAGCAATTATAGAAAACAACATGTAAAAATGTTTTTTTGTTATCTTAATATTAATGTTCATCGTTCACCTCTTATTATAAACAAAGATAAGTAATATTTAAAGTTTTTCTTATTTGTTGGATAAAACACCTTTCTTTTCACAAATCTTAGATAAACTGCATTCATTGCATAGAGGTTTTCTAGCATCGCAGATTTTTCTACCATGATAAACTAATGAATGTCCATAAAAAATGCGCTCATTCTCTGGAATTAATTGAATCAAATCTTGCTCAATCTTTATAGGATTATCTTTATAATTGCTTAAACCTAATCTATAAGAAATCCTGGAAACATGGGTATCTACAACAACACCCTCGCTTTTATTGAAAACTACACCTAGAACAACGTTAGCAGTTTTTCTTCCAACGCCAGGTAATTCTAATAATTTTTCCATTGTGCTAGGTATTTTGCTGTTGAATTTTTTAACTAAAAGCTCGGAGCATTTTTTTATGTTTCTGGATTTTGTTTTATAATAATTGATTGATTTGATATATTTTTGAATCTTTGAAACGTTGGCTTTTGCAAAATCTTCCGGATTTGGAAATCTCTTGAATAATTCCTGAGAAATTTTGTTTACAGATACGTCAGTGGCTTGAGCGCTAAGCATCGTAGCAATCAACATCTGAAAATCTGTGCTGTGATCTAGAGAAGTATCAGAACCTTTGTAATTTTTGTGCAAATAATCCAAGATGAATGAAATCTTATCCATGAAAATAAATTAAAATATATTAATTTAAAACTTGCTAATTTGAATCGAATGCACCAACGATTGCGTCGAAGGGATTATTTCTATCATAAAAAGATCCCATGAGCAATGGCCAATAGTGCTCTTCTTCTGCAGTAAATTTTGGGGTTACAAAGAAATTATATTTTCCTAGATTTAGATTTGAATGGAACGGGTTCCCATGAAATCCGTTGTACTTAACGGTTACTTTTGTTGAATCTGACTTTTCTAACTCCGAAATCAATCCCGTATTATAGCTATTCAAAAAAAGATTGTTCATTACAAGAGTTTTAGCTGCATCAGGAGCTATGCTAACACAGTATGTATTGCGAATAAAATTATTCCTGAACAATTCATTATAATCGCCGAAAACTTTAATTCCAATCCTATTATCAACAAATGAATTAAATTCCGCTATATTAACGCGGCCTTCCAATGATACTGCAGGAACTCCGTTACTAAGTCCATTAGGCCCGATTTTATTGCCTGAAAGAAGAGTAGAATCTGCATTAGACCTTACTGCCTTATCATTGTGTTCAAGAATGTTGTTCCAGATATCAACATGCCTACCAGATACAACAGATATTCCAGTACTTGCTAAAATAATATAATTTTGAGAAATCTGCCCGCTTGAATAAAAAGAATATACTCCAATGCCTTGCTCGCTGTTTTGGCTTATTATTTGAAATCCATCTAAAGTGTAATTATCTGAGTTTGCAATGATTATAG
The DNA here is from genome assembly GCA_964356985.1 of Candidatus Woesearchaeota archaeon. GTDB lineage: Archaea > Nanobdellota > Nanobdellia > SCGC-AAA011-G17 > JAGVZF01 > CAYHJT01. The sequence continues at coordinate 1,123 of CAYHJT010000069.1, read as the reverse complement.
TCGGATATTCAGGATTAGACACTAGAATTCTTGTGGAATCTGAAATAGTTGTACTTAGCAAATGCAATGATTTTTTATAGATTTTTAGATTCTCTTGATAAGTTCCAGGAGACACAAGAATAGTGTCACCATCGGAAGCTATATCAATTGCTTCTTGTATTTTAGCATGTTCTTGTGGAACATTAATAGTTTTAGCACTAGATAAATTAGCAAAGCTTAACCCTGCTAATAAAGATACCAAACAAATATTATTTGCAAATTTTTTTAGTCGATTCATTTTATTAAAACAACTATAGAAAAAGATATAAACATTCCGAATCAGGCTCGAGATAAAACCCATACATCTACATCAGAACCAGATCTTACGCCATAATTATTCTTTGCTGCATTTACGATTATTTTAGCCACTGCATTTGGCGAGCGTCCAAGAAAATTTGTCATTTTTGTAGATGTTGAATCTGGATTTACTGCGTAAATCCTTAAATTAGGATATTCTAAAGCCAATGTCTGTGTAAAGCCACGAACCCCGAATTTTGTGGCGCAATAAACGCTTAATCCTGCATGAGGAATCTTTCCAGCTCGGCTAGCAATATTGATTATGCATTCTTTTACATGAGGAAGAGATTCAAAAGTAACTTTCATCAGCCCAGAAAGATTGACATTGACTTGATTGGTGATTGAATCGAGGCTTTGCTTCATCAAAGGCTCCCAGACTATTACTCCAGCGTTATTAACTAGAATATCAATGTGATGGTATCTTGATATTATCTTGGAAATGGCATTCTTGATATCCTTATTTTTTGTTACATCCATCTTTACCAAGAAAAATTCTCTTGCGCCAACATCCATGCATTTCATGGCTATTTTATGTGCTTCTTCCTTGTTTTTTAAGTAAGAGATTATTACTATGCAATTTTCCTTTGCAAATTCAATAGCAGTTTCCTTTCCTATTCCGGAATTTGCTCCGGTAATCAATACAATTTTTCTGCTTAAATCGTAAGGCTTCATAATATATTATCATGATTATTTATTTATATGTTTTTGTAAATTTTAGTCATTTGGTAAATAAAGCGCTGGTGCAACCCTCTAAGATAAGCAAAATATAATGTTGCATCCTGTCAAC
>CAYHJT010000068.1:0-5486 GCA_964356985.1 Candidatus Woesearchaeota archaeon | reverse complement strand
GATAATAAGAAGGAGGCGTTGCCTCTACTTAAAATTTAGGATTGCACCAGCGCTTCAATTCGTTAAACTTTTAAATAAATTCAAAAGAGAAAGGTTTAAATACATAGTTACCTAATGGGTAACTATGTATACTGAAATACCTTACTATGGATTAAGAGCTTATGCTTTGTTTTTTTCAAAGCATGGCTCGAATGAAGAATTTACTCAGTCAGACTTAGATTGGATAGTAAGCCAAAGCATGAAAAAAAAGATATTTTCTTTATTGTTAAATTCTGGTTGGATAAAAAAATCCTCAAGTAATTCATACAAATGCGTAAATCCTCAAGATGTTTTTAAAGGCTTATTGAAATTTAAATTGATAGATATTATTAAAAAATCAAAAAAGCCTTATTTATTTACAGGATTATCTGCTGTGGAAATATGGTCTGATTATTCTTATGTTCAAAGGGGAATTGAAAGATCCCCTTATTATATTAAAATATTAAAAAAAGATATAAATTATTGGAAATCGTTCTTTAATAAATTCAAAATTCCAAATTATATAAATTTTGGATCTACGATAGGAGAATTTGTTATTTTAATAACTACTGATATAATAAAACCTGTAGAAAAAGATAATTTAGTAGTTGAAACATTAAAAGAAACAATGAAAATAGCAAAATCAAATAATATTTATGTATATCCGTATAATTATATGAAAGAAAAATATGGAAAATTTACAGCTTAGAGAAAACGAAATATTTGAAACTTTAAAGAGCATTAAAGACAATGATTTTATTGTTATAGGTGGATATGCAGTTAACGCTTATACTCTTCCTAGATTCTCAGTAGATTGTGATATAGTGATAAGAAATCATAAAGAGCTTAAAGAAATTGAAAAATCTCTTTTCAAATTAGATTATAAAAAAGTTAAAAATTATTCGGAAAGTGATTATCATGGTAAATTTGAAAGATATGAAAAAGAAATTTCGCAAGGGTTCAGGGTAAGTATAGATATTTTAATAAATGAAATCATTGATCGTCAGACTAAATCTAAATTTTCTGCTGATTGGGTATTTGAAAATTCAAAATCAAGGAAATTGCGAGGTAAAACTATAAATGAAGAATTAAACCTGAATATTATCAATTTAGAAGCATTATTTGTGATGAAATTTATAAGTTGCCGATTAACAGATATTCGAGATATATTTCTTTTGATTGGTTTTGTCAAAGATAAATCTTGGATCAAAAAAGAAGTTTCTAAAAGATATGAATTTAAAAATAGATTAAAAATATTGATAGAAGAAATAGATTCTAAACAGTTTAAAGATGGCTTGCAAGGAGTTTTCGGATTTATTGATAATAAACTATTTGAAAAACATAAAAAAATGATCTATGAATTAGCAAATATTAAATAACTTTTTATAATTAGCCTTATTTATTAATTCGTTAAACTTTTAAATAAATCTTTATAACAATAATCTATGAAAAAACTGGATACTAGGCTTGATTTGATAAAAGAATACATAGAATTCTTTAAATCTAAAGGTCATAAGGAAATTCCAAATTCTTCTTTAGTTCCTGAGAATGATCCTACCGTATTATTTACTACAGCAGGCATGCACCCATTGGTCCCTTACTTATTAGGTCAGCAACATCCTTTGGGAAAAAGATTAGTCAATGTCCAGAAATGCATTCGTACAGGTGACATAGATATTGTAGGCAATGATGGATTTCATTTGACATTTTTCGAGATGCTTGGCCAATGGTCTCTAGGAGATTACTTCAAGCAGGAAGCCATAGATTATGCATTTGAATTCTTGACAAAAGAGCTCGATATTCCTATGAATATGTTATCCATTACATGCTTCAAGGGCGACAAAGATGCATTGAAAGATGAAGAAACATATTCTTTATGGAAATCCAAGGGATTTTCTAAAACTCAAATTACATTCTTGCCTAAAGTCGATAACTGGTGGGGTCCAGCTGGTTTGACTGGTCCTTGCGGTCCAGATACAGAGGTATTTTTTTATACTGGTTCAGGAAAGCCAAAAGGAAACCCTTCAACAAATAAGTCTTGGTCAGAGATATGGAATTGCGGAGTTTTCATGGAATACAATAAAACCAAGCAAGGAAATTTAGAAAAATTAAAGCAGCTTAATGTTGACACTGGCATGGGCGTTGAAAGAACTTTGGCAATATTGCAGGGGAAATCCTCAGTTTATGAAACACACTTATTTATTCCAATAATAAACAAGATAGAAGAGCTATCTGGGAAGAAATATGGCAAATCAAAAGACATAACAAAATCAATGCGCATAATATCTGATCATTTGAAAGCCTCTGTTTTTATCATCGGAGACGGAGTAATTCCAAGCAATGTAGAGCGAGGCTATGTTCTTAGAAGATTAATTCGCAGAGCTACTAGGCACACCAAAAGCTTAGGCATAGAAAAAGAGTTCACAAAATCAATCGCAGAAATAGTAATTGATATTTACCAAGATTACAAAGAGCTAACGGAAAATAAAAAAATAATACTTGGTGAGCTAGAGAAAGAAGAGCTGAAATTCCTAAAGACTTTAGATTCTGGAATAAAGACATTTGAAAAAATGACTAAAGGAAAAAAGCAATTATCTGGAATCAATGCTTTCTTGCTATTCCAGAGCCATGGATTTCCAATAGAGATAACCGAAGAATTAGCTAAAGAGCATAAGATAAAAGTTGATAGAAAAGTTTTTGATCACGAATTCAAAAAACACCAAGAAATTAGCAAAGCAGCTTCCGCTGGAATGTTTAAATCAGGATTGGCAGATAATTCTGAAATGGTTCGAAGGCTGCACACCGCAACCCACTTATTGAACCAAGCTCTTCGTGAAATAATAAGCCAGGATATTAAGCAGAAAGGATCCAACATTACTCCAGAGCGTTTAAGGTTTGATTTTAATATTGATAGAAAATTGACTGCTGAAGAACTTTTGAAACTAGAGTCTTGGGTTAATGATAAGATATCCCAATCTTTGCCGGTAATAAGGGAAGAAATGCCTCTGCAAAAAGCAATTGATTCAAATGCGCAATCGGAGTTTGGTCATAAATATCCTGGAATTGTTTCAGTTTATACAGTTCAAGGATTGGACAATAAGCCAGTATCTCGCGAGATCTGCACCGGGCCTCATGTGAATAATACTAAAGAAATTGGAAATTTTAAAATTCTCAAGGAAGAATCAATAGCTTCAGGAATTAGAAGAATCAAAGCGATAGTTATAAAAAATTTGTAAGTAAAACGATTTATATAAAAATCGATTAATCTATTTCTTTCTTAGCGATTTAGCTAGTAAGAATGTAGATGTGTACATCACTAGTCCATAGAAGCATGTTGGGAAGAACAAAGTGAATGTACATCCACCTTGCGCAGGACACATAGATAACAATTGATAGCTTACTGAAAATGCGCTAAACAATATTCCTACTATTGAAACATAAAATACCCCATTCATCAATTTTTTTATGCTTTCTTTCTTGGTCATGGCCATTATTGTCATTATCAATATTGCCGTAAAAATCAAAAATCCATAGACGCATGAAGATAATCCCCAGTATTGTGGGCAAGGATCTTTCAATATGCATCTCTTGAGTATTAATGTGCCGTAAGTAAGTATTCCAGAAAACAAGAACCCAATTATTGATATTATCAGCATCCAGTTCAATAGCTTTGATTTAACCATGATTATGGTAAATTTGTTTTGTTTATAAATTTTTCTTTAATAGCAACCTATATAAACAGCAATTTTGGGTTTATTCCTCCCGGAGCACAAAAATGAAAATAAAAGACATGACGCGGCAAGCTTTAGAGAGAGAACTTGAGTTGTATATAAATTTAGCATCGCTTATTCTTCCAAGGACAAGCAATTTTCCGGAGCTAAGCCATATAGATTATCATGCAACAGTCCAGCCGGCATATGGCTGCATGGGCGGCGATAACCTAGACATTGTGAATTTTGAAAATTATAATCTGCAAGATAAAATACATTTAGCTGAAGAAAGAGTGAAACAGGCTCACGAGCAAGGGCATGCATCACAGGAAAAGGCATATAGGAAGATAGTTTCTATGCTCAATAAAAATCAAGATCGTTTCGGAATCCTTATCACTGATGTGGCTGGACATAATATTGCCCACAGTGTAATAAATAATTTGATTTATGGAATGTTTGAAACCGGAGTTAATTATGAGCTGAATGATTTCGGTGAAGTAACTCCAAGAGTTTTTGAGCTCATGAATACTATGTTCTACAATCATATTGAGCCAAATTATTTGATCCAAAAACCCTATACCACTTTCATCTATGGAGAGATATCTAATGAAGGCAAGTTTAGATTCTTATCCGGAGGGCATCCTACTCCTTTGGTATTCTCTAGAGAATTTGGAAGATTGCAAAAATTAGAGGATTCAGTAAAGCAAACTTCAACTCCATTGGGTGTTTTGCCTTCAGACTTTAATCCCTATATAGAAAGATTCCCTGCAACAAAAAAGACCAAAGGTCATTACCCTGTAAATGAAATCACATTATTGGGCAAAGGCGATGTTTTATTGCTTTATTCAGATTGCTTGACAGAGCATGAAAAAGAAAAGGTAAACTTTGCCGAAACTCGCTTGGAAGATATTCTTAGAAGAGCAAAAGATGGATCTGCTCAAGAGATTCACAATCATATCTTATCTGAAATGGTTTTTTTCTCTCCATTAGAAGATGATTTAACATTGGTTGTAATAAAGAAGAAATAAGTTATTTCTTGTTAGATACAATTAGAGATTATAGATCTATTAGGACAGAAGAAAAATTCTCAAAAGACAAGGATTTAGAAAACAGACTTTAATTTTTTTTAATTTTATTTCAAGCCAATTTCTTCCTTCATGTGTTTTTCAATTAATCTAGACATATTATAGCTATTATTCTTGCAATATCTTTTGAATTTGCTCAATATATTTGAATCTATTGTAACGTTAATTCTTTCTCTGTAAACTGTTTTTGGGAGTTTGCCAGTTTTTTCAAATTCCATCAGTGCTTCAAAGGCTCTTGGATTTTCCTTAATTATTTTGTCAATTTTATTTGATACTTGATTTGATTGCATTTTCTAATAGCCTCTCTATTTCATCTATACTTGCAGTATTATTCTTCAACATCTTAACGGTTATTTTATTTATTTCATCTAAATTATAATTATAATTTTTTTCTTCAAAATAATATGCAATAACTGCTACAGCAGTTCTTTTATTTCCATCCTCAAATATATGATCTATCAATATTGCTCTTACTAAATGAGCTAATGATTTGATCCAGTTATTGCTTTTTCTTACGTAGTCTGCCACATACTTCAGAGTGCTTTCATTAACGACATGACCATTACTGAACTTTTTGTTTATTGTAATAAGATCTTTTTCATTTAGCATAATTTTATACGTATAAATGTGTATATAAATCTTTCTATTATAATGTATGAAGTATCATTTTAAT
>CAYHJT010000067.1:0-5550 GCA_964356985.1 Candidatus Woesearchaeota archaeon | reverse complement strand
TTACATAACAAAGGAATTCGAGAAAGACACTGGAATTAATTTAAGCGATGATAAAACTGCAATGCAAAGAGTAAGAGAAGCTGCAGAAAAAGCAAAGATTGAATTATCAACTGTATTAAGCACAGATATTAATTTGCCATTTATTTCTGCAACAGAACATGGACCTAAGCATTTGAATATGACCATGACTAGATCTAAACTTGATGAGCTTGTTAGACCTATCATAGAAAAATGCAGAAAGCCATTAGAGCAAGCGTTGAAAGATTCTAAATTAACTCCAAATGACATTGATAAGGTAATTCTAGTCGGAGGACCAACAAGAATGCCTATGGTTCAAAAGCTTGTTGAAGATTATCTTGGCAAGAAGATTGAACGTGGCGTAGATCCAATGGAATGTGTAGCTTTAGGAGCTTCAATCCAAGGTGGAGTATTAGCTGGAGAAGTCAAAGATGTATTATTATTAGATGTTACACCTTTAAGTCTTGGAATCGAGACACTTGGCGGAGTATTCACGAAATTAATTGATCGTAATACAACAATTCCAACCAAGAAATCGCAGATATTCAGCACAGCTGCAGATAACCAAACTGCTGTAACAATTCATGTATTGCAAGGAGAAAGGGCAATGGCTCTTGACAATAAAAGCCTTGGACGCTTTGATTTAATTGGATTACCGCCGGCACCTAGAGGAATTCCTCAAGTAGAAGTCAGCTTTGACATTGACGCGAATGGTATCGTTCATGTTACAGCTAAAGATCTTGGAACCGGAAAAGAACAGAGCATCAAGATAACCGCAGCACAGAAATTAAACGATGCAGAAATCGAGAAAATGAAGAAAGAAGCTGAACAATACGCTCAAGAAGATACCAAGAGAAAAGAAGAAATAGAAACCATAAATCATGCAGACGCCCTGGTTTACAGCACAGAAAAACTCCTCAAGGACATAGAAGGAAAAATAAAAGACGAAAAGATTGAAAAGATAAAATCCTTGGTTGAAAACCTGAAGAATCTCTTGAAAGAAGAAAAGAAAGATGTGTCTAGACTAAAAGAAAAGCTTGATGAATTGAATAATGTTGTACAGGAAGCGTCAACAGAACTTTATCAGCAAGCCTCCCAGAAACACGAGCAAGAGCAAGGACATAGCCATGGAGCCCATGAACACAAGCATGAAGAATCCCAAGAATCAGACGAAAAGATCTATGATGCGGAATTCGAAGAGAAACAACCCAAAGATAAGAAGAAATAAATAGATTTTCTTTTTATCTTATATTAATATGGATTACTACAAAGAAAAATATGGGTATGGATGGGTAAACGAATTGATACACTGTTGCAGCGATCCGTTCAACCATTTTCCCAATCAGGAAAGAACCGATAGGGCCTTAGGCGTTTTGATAGGCATAAACAAACATGATATTAAGGGAGAAAGACTTTTAATATCAGATGAATCATTGAGAAAAGAATTTGAAGATTATCTAGTAAATTTAATTAAAATAGACAACAGAGAGCGACCAGACAAAGACTTTGAAACTGTTAGAAGCAACATAGAATTAATAATATCAAAAAATAATTAGTAATTTTTATATACTGAAATCAAGGAAACATTATTATGACTTCAAAAAGAGATTATTACGAGATATTAGGAATCGGCAAGAATTCTTCAAAAGAGGATATCAAAAAAGCTTATAAAGAATTAGCGAAAAAATATCATCCGGATGTCTCTAAAGAATCAAACTCTACTGAAAAATTCAAAGAGGTTAGCGAAGCTTATGCAGTTTTGAGCGATGATCAAAAAAAATCCGCTTATGACCAGTATGGGCATGCTGGATTTGATCAAAGATATAGTCAAGAAGACATATTCAAAGGATTTGATTCAGATATATTTAGTGATATATTTGGCAGCTCTTTCGGCGAGAGCGATTCTATATTTGACATGTTTTTTGGCAATCAGCATAGAAAATCTAGAGAAAGAAAAGGCACCGATTTAAGATATGATTTAGATTTGACTTTGAAAGAAGCCGCTTTTGGGATACAGAAAAATATTACCATACATAAACAAGAAGAATGCAATACATGCAAAGGCACGGGCTCTAAAGACGGAAAATTAGACATATGCAACCAATGCAACGGTCAAGGTGTTGTGATGAGAACAGCAAGAATCGCTTTCGGAACATTCTCGACAACTAGCACATGTGATAAATGCCATGGCGCAGGTAGGTTAATTAAAAATATATGCAAAGACTGCAATGGCTCTGGATTAAACAAAATAAAAAAAGAAATCACTGTCAAGATTCCGGCTGGCGTCGATAACGGATTTCACTTAAGGTTAAAGAATGAAGGAAACTCTATCAGAAGTGGAAAATCTGGAGATCTTTATATAGTAATAAATGTCGAGGATAATCAATTCTTCAAAAGAAAAGGAAATGACATTTACATAGAAATTCCAATAACTTTCAGCCAAGCAACTCTTGGAACCAAGATTGATATACCGACATTAGATGGAAGCGTAGACATGAAAATACCTTCTGGAACGCAGTCAGGAACCATATTCAGGTTAAAAGACAAGGGCATTAAATACATTGATCATCATGAATACGGTGATGAATATGTTCAAGTTAACCTAGCAACCCCAAATAAGCTAAGTAAAAAACAACAGGAATTGTTTAAGCAATTGGAAAAAGAGGAAGAAAATTCCCAAAAGAGCCTATTCCAGAAAATTAAAGACTCTCTCAAGTAAAAAATTTAAACGAGTTCCCAGCTTAATATTCGTAAGCTCGAGATTTTTTATTGAGTTTATATGATCCAGTTTTTAGGGAAATATATAGCGAAGGTAAAGAAGTTTACAATATCTTATTAGTTATTACAGGTAATTTGCGTTTTTATTTCTTCACTGTTAACATTATAAATCGAAGTATAACATTTCTTATCAAAAATTAACCCATAACAAAGAGAATCGCAACCATAATCCGGCCATGGAGGGCAAAAATTATGCTTAATTCCAAAGCAAGAATATTCTTTTGTGTAATATGTTTCGTTTAGTTCAATGAACCCTCGTGATCCATCTATTATATTTTTCTTGGGATAGAAAAACATCGATAATGATAATACAACAATAACTGCAATTATAATGATAAAAATTTTATTCTTCATTATCATCATTAAATTTATCGAGTATATAAATATTTTTATAGCTTTAAGTCTAATTGATCATTTTATCTCTATTCTTCCTTTTAAAAAGCTTTTTAAATCAAATATACGCATAAAATATGGGTCTTAAATAAAATGATAAGAAACTTAATTTGCGCATTTGTCGGTCATGTAGACCATGGAAAAACTAAAATCCTGGATTATATTAGAGGAACTTCCGTCGTTTTACAAGAAGCTGGTGCCATTACCCAGAAAATATCGTGTAGCTCCGTAGATGTGGAATCTATAAAAAAATTATGCCAGGGAATGATAAAGAAAGAGATTACCATTCCAGGATTCATATTCTTAGACACTCCTGGACACGCTTCCTTCACAAATTTAAGAAAGCGTGGCGGTAATCTAGCAGATATTGCTGTTTTAGTTGTTGACATTAACGAAGGAATTAAACCGCAGACAGTTGAAGCTATCGAAATTCTTAGAACATATAAAACTCCTTTTGTTATAGCTGCTAATAAAATAGATTTGATAGATGGATTTAGAAACAACAACAAATATGTCTTAGAAAATGTAAACAGCCTCTCTTCTAGTTATATTGAGTCTTTAGATAATAAAATTTATAACATAGTCGGAAAACTTGCCGAGATGAATATCATTTCGGAAAGATTTGACAGAATTGATGATTATACTAAGCAAGTAGCCATTGTTCCAACATCAGCAAAAATTGGTATGGGTATTCCAGAGTTAATGTTAGTTTTAATTGGGTTAGCTCAAAAATACCTTGAAAAAGGACTTGACATTGATATAAGCAAACCTGGAAAGGGAACAATATTAGAAATACAAGAGGAAAAAGGAATTGGAAATGTAATTGACGCCGTAATCTATGACGGCCATATTACGAAGAATGATTCTATAATAATAGGCGGATTAGAAGTTCCGATTATTGCACAAGTAAAAACTTTGTTTTCTGTTACAAATCACAAACTAAACTCCGTAAATGAAGTTGATGCCGCAGCAAATATTTTTATTAGTTTGAACACTAGCGATGAAAAGAACATATTTGCAGGAATGCCTTTCTTAGTCGCTAGCGATGATATAGAAAACCAGAAAATAGACATTCAAAAAGAAGTTGAAGAAGTTTTAGTTCAAGTAGACAATGAAGGAGTTGTTGTAAAGGCAGATAGTCTTGGAAGCTTGGAAGCTTTGATTTCTTTACTAGGGGAGCATGATATTAAAATAAGAAAAACTTCTATTGGCGATATATCCAAGAAAGATCTAGCTGAAGCAGCTTCTGATAATAACCCTATAAATAAAGTTATATTAGCATTTAACATCAAGGAATTAGATAGGCTAAGCGATGTAAAAGTCTTTAATCATGATGTAATTTACAAGATAGTTGATGAATATAAAGAATGGTATATGAAAGAAAAAGTAAGACTTCAAACCGAAGAATTGAAGAATATAGACAAGCCCTGCAAGATCCATTTAATGCCTGGATTTGTATTCAGACAGAGCAATCCGGCTGTTATTGGCGTAGAAATTCTCGGAGGGACTTTAAAACCAGGAATGGGAATGATGAAAGATGGCAAAGAAATAACAGAGATCAAAGGCATTCAGGACAAAGGTGAAAACATAAGCGAAGCCAAGAAAGGATCGCAAGTTGCAGTTAGCTTCTTGAATGTAATAGTTGGCCGTCAAATAAATTCTGATGATATTTTATATTCTAGCATAAATGAAGAAAACTTCAGAAAATTAAAAAAATTAAAAACTAATTTGTCTCAAGACGAACTTGATATTATGAAAGAAATTGCTGAAATAAAAAGAAAAGACAACCCTGTTTGGGGAGTCTAATGCCCGTAAAACCTGGATATTTTCATTAATTTACTTCCCAATTCTTTATAGTCCATTTGAGTTGCAATAAACAATGCATAATTAATATTATTTACTTTTAATGATTCTACAATAGCCATTTTGGCATAGGTCTCCTTGATTTTATCATAAGAATCTCTTAAACCATCTACACATTTTTTCGATAGCTCATCAAATTGAAGCGCTAATTGAAGATAATCTAAAGATAATCTAATATTTGAACCATTAGAATTAATTGTTTCAAAATATGAATCTATGTTCCTAGCTTGATCCCCTTTTAGAAATCCCTTGTTGACGCCCTCATTAATCAATAATCTCTTTATTTCTATGTCATCTATTGATCTTAAGATATCTTCTATTGTTTCTGAGTTAGATGTCATTTTATTATTATACTAAATTACTATATACTACAGAATATAGGTTAAATATATAAAATTAACTATTTGAAGCTCTGCTGAAACCATAAGTCAATAACTAATATAAAGTTATTAATCGATCAACATTATATGCAATTATATAGCATATAACTTCAACTCT
>CAYHJT010000066.1:0-5565 GCA_964356985.1 Candidatus Woesearchaeota archaeon | reverse complement strand
ATTTACACGAGGATAAATGGCACGATATATTGTATGTAGACAATTCATATCCTCTTAGTTTGTTAGAAAATCTTGGAATTGTAAAATTATCAAACGGAATAACCACAGTACATACAGCCCATTATAATGAAGCCGGTCAACCAAGAGTGAGAGACGAAGTTTTTTTTGATCAATGTTATTCTCGTGGTAGACTATACGATCAAACTTTGGTTGTTGGAGTAAAGAAACGTAAAGGTATCTTTAACAGGGTAAAATATTTACCAATATAAACGACTCTAATGTGGATTTTGTTGATATTAATTATAAAATTAATTCGCAAGAAAATTATTCATTCTTTGATGATAATGCAGATATTTCTTTGATGAACTTAAATGAGTATTTAGTTAACAATAATTTAATATTATATAAAGATAGCACTGCTTTTGTTTTTACAGAACCATTTATCGTCGATAATCAAGGAAAAAATTATCCAGCAAAATTAACAATAAAAAATAAAGATGGTTTGTATTTTGGAATAAGGATGAACTCCAAAGATTTAAGGAGCGCTAGCTACCCAATTTATGTTGATCCTACAGTTAAACTGATTGGTGCTGGCGCAAATATTACTTTTGATGGTTTTGTTCAATTTAGTGCTATATATACCAGGGATGGTACATCGACTTTTGTAGATTTAGGTGCGAATGCAGAAGATCCTCCTACCACCAGTAGAGCAATATACGAGTGGAATATAAGTTTAATACCAGACGGCGCAGATGTTATCGATATAAATTTTTCATTCAACGTAGCGCAACTTGGCGCTGCACCAAATAATAGGCTGAGTTTTAGATCGATGGCTGATAATTCTACTACATATTTAAATAATAATACGGGAAATGGACTTTTTTATAATGATATGGGTAATGGAACCAATTTTACCAGCCTTGATCTTACAGGTAAAGATTTTAAAAGCGTAAATCTGAGTAGAAATGAAAGCGGTAGTAAAGATATGGAACTTAACTTAGATGCTGAAAAGAACTGGTGGGGCATAGGCATTCATACCCCAGAAACAGCTGGCGCACTGACTACGCGATTATCTACCAGCGAAGAAGTGGCGGCGAGTAGACCAATATTAACAGTATTGTATGATTTTATTCTCCCAAATATTACGTTGAATAATCCATTCAATAACACTGATTATCTTAATGTAAGTGGCAATATTACATTAAATTCTACAGTTGTTGACAATGAAAATATAATTAGATTAATTAAATATTATGGAAGCAATCAGACAACACCAACAGGAGAATTTTTGTTATATGAAGTTAGAAATCATTCAAATGGAACTAGTACACAATATAACTGGGTTGCACCTGTTTTAACTGATGAAAGAAGCGCTGTTTTAATATTACATTTCAATAATCAATCTGAATTTGGAGAATTTAATAGCTCTTTTGTTAGAGATTTTTCATCACAAGGGAATAATGGAACTGCTAGTGGTGCTTACTTTAATCATAGTGTTGGTATGTTAGGGGGCACGTTTAAATTTCCCGGATCAGGTTCAAACAATATCAACTTTGGTGATCAAGATGAACTTATAGGAAATGATATGAGCTATGTTGCATGGGTAAATGTTACTGGTACAACTTCAGTTGGGGGAATAATATCTAAGATTACAGGCACTACTGGTTTAGAAATTCGAAGGAATAAGGTTGGTGGACTAGCTAGTGTAGAAATATTCGCAGATAGTGCAGCTCCGTTGATGATACATAACGATTTTTTTCCAGCTAACCAATACACTCATTTAGGTGTAACTATTGATAGCGGTGGAACAATTAGATTATATAAAAATGGAAACATAGTTAATACTACCACTTCGTCAGGTGTTACGGATAATAACGTTGATTTCCTACTTGGATCAGATGGCACAGATCTCCTTAGTGGTACAATTGATGAGGTTGGTGTATACAATAGAACATTAACAAATAAAGAAATTAGAAATCTTTACAGATTACCAAAAGGAAAATATTATTGGTATGTGAATGCTTCAGATAGATTAAATACAAGCCAGAGTAACATTAATACGTTTAATATAATTAATCAAGCTCCTTCAATTACAAGAATTGATATAAATTCGACAGATGCTAGAAGAAACGACACTACTCAAAATATAACAGCAACAAGATTTAATGCTACGGATATTAATGATGGCGATGATATGATAAATATTACAGATTGGAGAGTTAATGGAACTTCAATTGCTGTTTTGAATGCACCTTTTGATCTGAGAATATTTTCTGGTAATAACATTAGGGATTACTCTATATATAATATAAATGGCTCGATGTCAACTTCAGCAAGTTTTGGTCCACCGAATTGGAGTAATAATTGTGTAAGAGGAGGATGCTATCAGTTTAATGGTTCACAAAGGATTGATTTTAATCATTCTGATATTTATAACTTCTTTAATGAGAACTATACCATTATGTTCTGGTTTAGGCTGAATGAGACTGATACAACACTAGCAGCACAACCAAGGTTAGTTAGTAAAATGAATGGTGTTGGTAATAACGGATGGGCTGTATTTTATAATAATGATACAAAGAAAATCGGAGTTGGTGTTGGTTATATCGATTCATTTGTTGATACGCAAGAACCTACTGATCCAATGTTAATAAACAGATGGTATCATATCGCTTGGGTATGGGAACGTAGACCAACAGCAGCAGTTAGTGGCGTGTACATCAATGGAACATTATCAAGTACTAAGACGTTTACTATAGCACCAACAGATAATACACTTAATGTAACAATTGGTATGGCTTCTGCAAGTGTTGGTTCGCAATTTAGGGGTATGATTGATGAATTGATGATATTTAATAGAACATTTAATTCAACACAGATTGCGATGTGGTACAAGAACAGGACAGACGTACTTACTAATGATTCTTTGATGGGCAATCAGTTCTGGCATGCTTGTGTAACACCTACAGATACTGAATCTGATGGGAATGTTGTATGCAGTATTAATGAGACTGTAAATATACAAAATCTTGTACCTAGTGTAACAACAACATTATTTGAACCAGTAACAAGAGCAGCAAATACATTTACGAATGATACATTAAACTGTACATTTACAATAGTTGATAATAGTACTGGAGGATTGAGTGCGAATATAACGTTCTATAATTGGACATTAGCTTTTGGGCCTAGATTTGCAGAGCCTACATACAATATATCAATAACTAATGGAACTTCAGCTTCACAGTTATTTACAGCACAAGCACAGCAGAAAAATGAGACATGGTGGTGTGGAATCGTTCCTTTTGATGGTCTTGATTTTGGGAATCCAGTAAATTCTAGCAATATAACGATTATAAATAGTCCCCCTTATGTTCCGTTGTTATTTCAGCCACTAGAAGGAAACTCTTCTTCTAATATAAGAACTAGTTTTACATGGAGTGTAAGCAGAGATGAAGATATGGATGCTATAAATTATACTTTGTTGATAGACTGTTTCAATATAACTAGTGGTGGAAATTGTCCAACAAATCCTTTGAATGATTTTAATCAAACATTTGTAGGAAATTCTTCAACGAATCAATCATTGTCGTTCGATTTAATTTATAGATCAGATGATAATTTAATTTATAATTGGACTGTAAATGCTAGTGATAGGACAAATACTTCAGAATTCAGATTTGCAAAAAGAAATTTTAGTATAAACTCTTTAGTAGACCTTACTTTCGAAACTTTACCAGATACTGGATTGGGTGGATGTGAGAGGGGTGTAAGCTTAAATGGGGTTGCTTTTGGAACTAAAAGTCCAGATACAACAGATGACACAACAGATGATTCACCTAATGCATTTGGGATTACAAATACAGGTAATGTTGTTGTTGATGTGAATGTGACAGGTACACAGTTGTTTACTGGGACTAATCCTGGATATGAGTTTAGGACTAATAACTATAGCGCTGGTTCAACTGATTGTTTCAGTGAGAGCTTTGATGCTAAATTTTCAGCATTTAATGTTTCAAAGACACCAACTGCATTCATTCGTTTGAATACAACAACAACTAGAGCAATTGGTTCATTCAATTATACTGGAGGATCTGACGGAGCTGATGGTAGTATTTCTTTAACATCCAAGGGTGATACTGTAGAAGCAGATATTAATATTTCAATACCATCAGATGAACTTGGATCAACTAAATCATCAACAGTTAATTTCACAGGGTATTATAGGGGAATTGCGAGCGTGAATATGCCATGAGAAGGGTAACTTTAATCGGAATTTGTATATTTTTTATATTTATTAATTTATTAAATGTTTATGCTTTAGGTGTATCACCTGGAAAGAGAATGGTTAATTACAATCCAGGAAATTCTTTAGAAACCTATATTGAGGTGCATAATAATGGAGAAGAAAAGGTTGTTAGTATATTTGTTAAAGGAGAATTAGCACCTTATATTAATATAGATAATAAAGAGATTAAATTTAACAAAGGTGAAACTGTAAGGAATGTGCCTTTAACAATAAATATTCCTTCAGATATAAATCCTGGAAGAAAAGAGGCAGTAATAGAAATTTCTGAAGAACCAACAATCAGAGTGATAGAAGGTAGTACAGCAATTGGAGCAAGATTACAAGTATTAAGTTTTATTGTTATGGATGTTCCTGTAAGTGCAAAATATGCTAGTATAAATTTAAATATTATACCAAGTGAAACTGAGACTAAAGTTTCATCAGTTATTGCTAATGAAGGCTATGAATTAATTCAAAATGCGAAATTAAGAACTCTAATTTACCGAGATAATACTTTATTAAATGAATTAGAATCTGATATATTTTCTTTATTGGCTGGAGAAAGAAAAGAGATTACTTTTGATATTGCGCTAAGAGAAGGTAATTATAAAATCATTTCTGTATTAAATTATGATGATAAAGAGAATAAAATAGACAGGAAATTTAAATTAGAATTTAAGAGATTATTGGAGATTACAGCAATAAATGTTGATCAATTTAATTTAGGAGAGATTGCTAAACTTGGAATTAATGTAAAGAATGTAGGGCAATATAGTGTTAATGACATTTATGCCCTTTTAGAGATTTATGATAATAAAGATAAGATTGCGGAAATGAAGTCTGATCTGATTGAAATTAAAGCAGGTGAAGATGCTTTGTTGAATGTCTATTGGGATACAAAGAACATTAGAATAGGAAAATATAATGCTAAGGTAACCTTATATTACAGCGATAAAAAAACAGAAAATAACCTTGAGATTATTGTGGAAGAAAACAGTATAAAAACTAATTTATTAACCGGAGGGGCAGTAGTAGATGATGATAAAAAGACTAAGATAAAACCGATGACTTTTATCGCTGTGGTTTTTGTTTTAATGGTAATTATTAATATAATACTATTTGTCAGATATAAAAAGAGAAAGAAGGGACTGACGATAAGATAATTTTATAAATTAATATGGAAGTTAGTCTTCTATGAAAGCTCAGAGAGATGAGATGAATAAAGTTGAAGCAATCCTTTTTACTACGGGCAAATTCATGAATTTAGATGAAATAGC
>CAYHJT010000065.1:0-5604 GCA_964356985.1 Candidatus Woesearchaeota archaeon | reverse complement strand
AATATGAAATGGGCCCTGGCAGATTCGAACTGCCGACCTCCACCTTGTAAGGGTGGCGTCATTTATGGGTTCTTTATAATCAGAACTAACCACTAGACTACGAGCCCGCTGAGAATTTAGCTTAAATATATGTTTTTAAAGCTTTTTATTAGCCAAATATTATTACCCTATTATCCCTTTTACACTTGGTTTTTACCTGCATAAAACATTCTTTCATTAACTTTTCGTTAATGCGCATTGTTTCCCCCTTTAGAGTATTGTTCCACAAATAAAGATTATTTCCATAGCCGTATAGAAGTATATAATCCGGGACGGTTCTTACATGAATTAATGGACCCATATTAACTCTTAATAATACTAATTTGTGATTTTTTAAAGCTTCTTTTACTTCATCTAGAGTAAAATTTCTAATATCCACTATAGATTTATTTTTAGCTTCTTCTAGATTGATATCCGACATAAATTTTGCATCATAAATCTCTTTTTTTGAAAATATACGAAATTTATACACTTGAGGCAATTTGTATTTTGGATCTTCTACTATTATCTTTACAGGAACTTTAAGTCTATTGGCAATTATCCCTAACCTGAATATACAAGAACCACGACTAGGCAATAAAACAGACTCTCTCCATAATCGAAATTCATTTTTTCTATCTACTGAGAATTTTGAATTAAAATGATTAATTATTATCATCAAAGCAGATGCTAATCCAGAAAATTTTGTAGTTTGTTTATAGTTTTTCATTGATTCTTTGTTAATATAACAATATTGCCACGACCTTTTTTAACCTTTTTTACTTTGCCTTCAGACTCTAATTGGGTTATTAATAAAGAAACCTTGGTTTCGGACAAAGATAATCTTTTTCTTAAATCTTTTTGGTTTATTCTTTTTTCTTCTTTTATTATTGAATATGCATTTTCTAAATGAGGATCTTTTGATTCATCTATATTTTGTGATTCTTTGTCAATAGGTTTATCATTAAGAGACTCTAAATGCTTATTTATTTCTTCAGATTTTTTAGTATTCTTCCTATATCCAATTATAAGATATACAACTACCATTAATGATATTAATGATAGAATTATTACCAAACTTGGAGACAATTTATCTTTGTTATTTTCAATTTTAGAATAATCCAATATTGATAAGTTTAGATCAGTTAGGTTATTATCAACATAAGGAAACAATATCAAGTCTAGATTATAATCGCCGTTTTGATCTTTTATTATTATACTTTCTTGAGTTAAGGCTATTAATTCTTGATTTTTTACATAATAAGCTTTTATGGTATATTCCCCGGGATTAACCTTAAAACTATATCCCTGATCTTTTACTATGAATGATTGCTTTGGAATAGAATTTACTTCAACTATCGAATTTGGCAATTTATTAAAATTTAAATCATATACTTCTCCATGAACTGTTGCTGCCTTAGCTATAGGCATAAACATCATTAAAAACAAACCAATAATCAATATGCCTTTATTCATCATGAAGAAACTTAGCTTTAATATTATAAAAATCTTACTGATTATTAAGTTAGTTGTAAATAACTAAAAATAGACTTTTTAATATTAAAATAATAATAATATTCTTTATTTTTTGATTATAAAGCAAAAATAGCCTTATTTTTTGATTATAAAGCATTGTAAAGTTTTAATTATTTTATTAATGAAAGTATGCTTATAAACTTTTTTTGGTATATAATTTAAAAACTAAAAGTGAACGGAGGAAAAAATGAAAAAATTAAACGTTTTATTGATTATTAGTTTAATATTAATCAGCGTAATATCAATCTATGCTTATGCTGAAGATAATAAAAAAGGAAATAGCAGATATAACTTAGAAGATATAGAAGACGAAGACAGTTCTGATTCTATAGATTCAAGTAATGTAGAAACAAGATCTAAATTTGAAATGGAAAAATCTAGATTAAAAAATGTTGAACTAGATGAAAAATCATTCAAATTAAGAGAATTCTCAGAAGAACAAATTAAAAAATATCGAGAACTTGCTGAGACTGGAAAACAAAAGTTTATGTCTTCACTTGTAAAAGCAGAAAAACTCAAAAATTATATCCAACAAAATGGAGAAAAAGTTAGAGAATGCAAAAAAGAAACTAGAAATTCTACCTTATGCAAAAACTTAACAGCACAAGCATTCGATAATGGCAAACAATATCTATTGAACACTATTGATGCATTATCAAGTCATTTAAATTCTCTTGATGCACAGGTTCAGGGTACTGAAGAGTTAGATGATGATGATGTGAAATACAACTCAGATACAATACAACTTTTATTGGCTAAGCTTAGTGAATTAAGATCCCAAGTTGAAAGCGCTACAACTAAAGACCAATTAGTTCAATACTCTAAGAATTTGAAAAATTTGTTGAATGACGTTAAAGAAGATTCTTTTTTATCTACAGAGAAAATACGTGCTGGAAGAGTTGGTGAAATTGTTGTAAGAGCTGAACATTTACAAGCTCAATTAGCAAGTGTTCAATATAAATTTGGTCAGAATATAACCAATAATACAGAACTTAATAATTTGGTGAATAAATTTAACGCAAAGATTGATGACGCAAAATCTAATTATAATCAAGCCTTAGCTAAACTTGATGACGCAAAATCAATAAAAAGAAACTCTACAGGAAATTTAACAATTATTAATAGGCGACAATTAATTCAAGAAGCTCATGCACTTTTAGTTCAAGCACACGAAGACTTGAAAGACGCTCATGAATTGTTGAAACAAATATTTAAAATGCTAAAAGGCATAGAGAAAGACATTGACTTTAACGATGTAAAATGCTATGAAAATAGACCTTTATTCATACCTGGAAAAGATTTAGGAGTATATGTATGGCAAAGTACATGTAACGATAAAACAATCAATTTAGTTTGGAATGGCAATGCAAAATCAATTTCAAACACTACAACTAACGTCACAAACGCCACAGAATTGATAACACATGTTACAGGTACTATAACCACTAATGGAGAATTTAAAGATTTAATACTTAGAAGATTTGAGAGCAAAGACAGTGCAAATTTAACCAATAATAATACAATAACATTTGATGGTTATGTCTCTACAGATTTTGACAGCATTATCTTTAAGACTACTGGAACCCAGGTTACAATGGATTTAACAATAAATGGAGAGAAAAACACTAATTTAATCTTCATTGGCCAGAATGCAACAAACCCCTCATCAGTACCATTTACATTGGATGTAAAAGCAGCAAACTTAACAAACATACAATGTAAAGATCATAAATATTTGGTGAATGGAACTTGCTCAAAAATATCTGGAATAACTGAACAGGAAGATAACCATGACGGAGAAATTGAAGATGAAGAAGAAGATGACTAACTAAAAAACAATTTATGCCTTAACAGGCATTTATTTTTTTAAAACCAAAAAGAATATAAAAGTGGAGTGAATCTTATGATTATGAAAAAAGAGGCTATAATAACAATTTTGCTGATTGCAGCTTTATTTATATCTAGTTGTAATTTAGATAAAAATATTCAACCAATAGATAATACAAAACCTAACTTAACAGATAGTGATGGATCACCAGATATATTGATTGGAAACGATTTAAATTCCGGATTAGACAATAATAATCTAAACAACATAAATGATCCTACTTTAGATCCAAATTCTTTAGGTTGATAATAAATCTATTTTTACTTTTTTAATTTAATATATAAAAAGTTGATATTTTCAATATATAAGCCTTAAAATCAATGTTAATAATACTTTATAAACCTTGAAAATATTTATATATTAGTTAGAAATTTTAATCATAGACCGTGGAGGTGTTAGTTCATGGGCAGAAGCAATTTGAGAAACAAAGCAAAAAAATCCAAATCAAAACGTAGCTCCGGTAATAAAAGACCTTACTACGAAAAGCAAGACAATAGCGATTATTGATTCTTAGCCAATTTTTTGGTATTTTTTGTGATTTCTATTTTCTTTATTTTTTGTGATTTCTTATCGATGATAATTCAGCAAAACCTTTAAAAAGCTATCACTTTATTATTATTCTTAGCGGAGTAGGGCAGCTAGGAGTGCCCGTCGAATCATCTAAAAAATGATGCGGAAGGCTCATATAGAGCAATTCCTAGAGAGACCCGGAGGTCGTTGGTTCAAAAATTTATTGAAAATCCAACCTCCGCTACTAAACTTTAAGACCTCAAACATTTTTATTCATCCCTTTATTTTTTGATGGATGATTAAATCCAATTAAATTATAATATTTTATTGAATTAGGTTTAATTAAATTTAAATACCAGGTATTATCAATATTTTTTCCAGTGATATGAGAATTTATTTTTAATTTTAATAATAATCTTCTTATTTGTTTTAACCCATTTAAATTGACACTTTTTATTCTTATACTTCTATATTTTGTAACTGTGGATTCATCATCAAAAAATGCTCTTAACCATTCAATCTTATTTTTTTTGTTAGAATTAAATATTTCTTTACTGATATACCATTCTTTGCTTTTTCCACCCCCCAAATTTTTTATTCTGTTGTGTATCCTTTTAGATTTAAATCTTAATTCTGTTCTAACTCTTATGGGCTTAACACCAAACACTCGCATCATGTCTCTTTCAAATTGGTTCAATAGAATTTTTTCATTATTACAATAACCTATTACATATCTTATTCTTTTTCTTCTATATCTTCTCCCTTTTACTATCTGAAGAGAATTCTTTTCTAAATATTGTGTAAGCCAGCCATCTCCACATACATGTGCTGCAATCCTGGCTTCTTCATTTAACATAGAATATCTAATTAATTTTTATTTATAAGGCTGACGCGCACTCCTTTTTTATTGATAAGCGTAAGAATATATTCTTAGTATTGCTTATCATGTGATTACTAAGATTGAGTTAAAAACATATATAATTATTATAAATTAATTTTAGATATGCCAAAACCAGTTAAGAAGGCCTGGATAGTTGCTGTAGATATGGGTTATGGTCATCAGAGAGCCGCTTACCCATTGAAAGATATTGCTTATAATAGAATAATCAATGCTAATTCTGATAAATTAATTTCTGCAAAAGAAAAGAAATTATGGAAATCGATGCAGAATATTTACGAATATGTTTCTAAAAGCTATGCAAAAGGTCCTAGAAGGATATTATATAGATTATTCTATAAATTTTCTAATATATCTCCGTATTATCCTTATAGAGATTTATCTAAACCAACGTTCGTAGTTAATTATGTTGATGGATTGATAAAAAAAGGTCTTGGAAAAAGTTCGGTAGACATTACTTCTGATGACAAATTGCCATTTGTTAGCACATTTTTTGTACCCGCTATAGCTGCAGTATATTATAAAAAAAAGAACGTTTATTGCATAGTAACTGATGTTGATATTAATAGAGTTTGGGTACCAAAAGATCCTAAGAAAAATAAAATCATTTATTTGGTTCCTACTGAACATACTCATAAACGGTTGATTTCTTATGGAGTTCCTAAAGATAGAATATTCTTAACAGGTTTTCCGTTGCCTAGAAAATCTAGGGGGTAAAGATTTATATATATTAAAACAAGATATATCATATAGA
>CAYHJT010000064.1:0-5853 GCA_964356985.1 Candidatus Woesearchaeota archaeon | reverse complement strand
GGGCAATAATTTTTGGTTAAATTACTTATTTTTAAATCACAATCTTTAAAAATGCGCAAATTTGCTTCTTCTATTACGGGCTCGTAGTCTAGCGGTTAGTTTCCTAATTAAAAGTAAGAAACCCACAAATGACGCCACCCTTACAAGGTGGAGGTCGGCAGTTCGAATCTGCCCGGGCCCATTTCATATTAAAAAACATGAATAAATCCACTAAATTAAAATCAATTAAGGATAAGGAAAAGCTGTCTATAGCTGAAAAAAATCTTTTTGTTAAAAGTAAAGAGATATCTGGAATAAGTATTAAAGGTTATAATTTTGATAAGGGCATAGATTATAATAAAATCGTAGATAGCTATTCTTCTACAGGATTTCAAGCTTCTAATCTAGGAAAAGCTATAGAAATTACGCAAGAGATGGTCAAAAATGATTCTTTTATTTTTCTTGGTTATACCTCTAATATGATTAGCTCTGGGCTAAGGGAGATAATACGCTGGTTGGTTCAAAATAATAAAATTAATGTTCTAGTTACAACCGCGGGGGGGGTAGAAGAAGATTTTGTAAAATGTCTTGGAGATTTCAAGTTAGGAGATTTTTCAGCAGATGGTTCAGAATTAAGGAAAAAAGGTATCAATAGGATAGGAAATATTTTTGTTCCTAATTCTAGATATATTGCTTTCGAAGAGTTCGCACAAGAAGTTCTCGAAGAAATTTATGAAGAGCAAAAAAAATCTGGTAAGCCAACTACTCCTTCTCAAATAATCCAAAAACTTGGGGAAAAAATCAATAACAATGAATCTATTTATTACTGGGCCTTCAAGAATCAAATTCCTGTATATTGCCCGACTATCGGAGATGGAGCTATCGGAGATAATATTTACTTTTTCAAGCATAAGCATCCAGATTTCATTCTGGATTTAAGCCAAGATATCAAGGATTTAAACGATACAACTATTAGCATAAAAAAGAGTGGTATAATAATCCTAGGTGCTGGAACAGTAAAGCATTCTATACTTAATGCCAATATGCTAAGGAATGGTGCTGACTACGCAGTTTACATTAACACAGAGCAAGAATTCAATGGTTCGGATTCAGGAGCTTCGCCAGAAGAAGCAAAATCATGGGGCAAACTTCGTGGCAAGGATGGTATGAGTGTTAAAGTATTTAGTGATGCTACTTTGGTATTTCCGTTATTGGTTGCAAAGGGATTTTTTAGATAAATCGATCGTTTTAAAATATTTTCTATCAAGATAAAATCATGGCAAAAATACTCTCAGAAATAGAAATAGAATTATTGCCTATAATGGAATCTATAACCGAGTCTAATTTTTTAAATTATTTCTTTTGGCAAAGAAGCAGCGGATTAGTTAAAGATACAATAGTTTCCAAGTTTGAAGAGTCTTTATTGAATAAAACTGGATTCAATGAGCAGAAAATTCCATATTACACAAAAGAAACTACAATAGAAATTAGTGATGATTTAGAATTTATAATATCAACATCTCCAACAAGTAAAAAAATTTCTCAATCATCTGTTTTAGGAGAATTATCCTATATGGTTAATTTCTTAAAAGAACAGTATGATCAAGGATTAAGGCCTCAAGGCATATTAACAATAGATAATAAATCTTATTTGGATTTAGATTTGATATTAAACAAATACGATGAACTAATATCTTTTAAAGAAACTAGAAATGGGATAAATAATATAATATCATCTATCCCCTCATTGGAAGAAGTTGATTTAGCGGATATAATTAAGATATCAATTAGTAGGAATTATAGTTCAATATCTGAATTAAATGGACTTATGTATCTTACTGCTAAGAAATTTATAAAAGAAGGTGATAGTAGAGCGAAGGCGTTTAAAGAATTGTTGCGGGAAGAATCATTGAAATTTATGGGGGTTACAAATTCCGATAATTTATCTGAAGTTTCATTAGTTGGATATGAATTTAATAATTATAAATTAATATGTCAATTAGAGCCAAGATCAACAACTAAATATGTAGAAGTTTTGAATGCATTATTCAAAAGCGAGCCTAAACAGATAAGGTCTAATTCCAAAATAGGTGACTTAGAAAAGGTAAAAATAATTATTCAAAATGGATCGAATTATCTAAGAGATAAAGGATTGATTGACGATTCTTTTTTAGAGACATACAAGCCATTAGTTAGAGATGATAAAATCTATGTAAAATTAAATGGTGTTGTTTTAAAATTCAAGGAATATCAAGAATTATATACTACAAAGGGCATCGAATTGAACTTGGGGGTAATGCCTTCATAAATAATGCGCCGGCCGGAATTTGAACCCTGACCAAAAGCTTGGGGAGCTCTCATTCTACCAGGATAAACTACTAGCACTTTGAATGATAAGATTTATAATATATTATCTTTAATATTTTTCTATGGTTAAAAAGACGTTTTATATTACTACAGCGATAGATTATGTGAATGGTAATCCTCACGTAGGCCATGCATACGAAAAAGTAATGGCTGATGTTTTGGCTAGATGGCACAGAATTCTTGGAGAAGATGTGTTTTTCTTAACAGGAACTGATGACAACGCTTCAAAGAATGAAGAAGCTGCAAAAAATGCAAAAATACCTGTAAGGGAATTTGTAGATAAAAATGCTGAAAATTTTAAGGTTTTATGCAAAAAGTTAAATTTGTCTAATGATGATTTTATAAGAACTGTTGAGCCTCGCCATGTTAAAGTAGCTCAAGAAGTTTTCAAAAAAGTATATGAAAAAGGCGACATATACAAGGGTTCTTATGAAAGTCTTTATTGTGAAGGGTGTGAAGCATTCTACACAGAAAAAGATTTGATTGACGGCAAATGCCCAGAGCACAATAAAAAACTTGAATATAAAAAAGAAGACGGATATTTTTTCAAGCTTTCAAAATATAAAGACCAAATAATCAAGTTAATAGAAAAAGATCGTCTAATAGTTCCAAAAGAGAAAAGCAACGAAATTCTTAACAGGCTTAAATCTGAAGATTTAAAGGATCTAAGTGTAAGTCGTATTAATAAAAATTGGGGGATTAAGACTCCGATAGATGATAATCATACAATCTATGTATGGTTTGATGCATTAATCAATTATTACAGCGCAACAAGAACAAAAGATAAGGAAAAATATTGGCCTCCAGATGTTCATCTAATAGGCAAGGGAATCAATTGGTTTCATTCAGTCATATGGCCCGGAATGCTATTCTCAGCAGAAATTAAGCAGCCTAAAAAAGTTCTGGTCCATGGATATCTTACAGTAAATGGAAAGAAAATAGGTAAGAGTCTTGGCAATGTAATAGATCCAATTCATCTAATAGAAAAATATGGCTCGGACTCATTAAGGTATTTCTTAGTTAGGGAGATAAAGTTTATGGAAGATGGTGATTTTTCAGAAGAAGCATTAAAAAGTCGTATCAATAATGAATTAGCAAATGACCTAGGAAATTTAATATCTAGAGTATTAACAATATGTGAAAAGAATTTCGATGGAAAAATAAAACATCATTCAATAGACAAAAATCTTGAATCTCAATTAAACTTAAAGAAGGTAGAAGAGTTAATGGAATCTTATAATTTAACCGAAGCTCTAAATGAAATATGGTCTTTCGTTAAATCTTGTAATAAGCATATAAATGATAATAAGATATGGGAATTATCTGGAGAAAAGCAAGAAGCTCATCTATATAATTTATTGGAAGGAATTAGAATAAGTAATCTATTGCTAAGTCCGTTCATACCAGGGACTTCAGAAAATATATCTAAACAGATTGGGGTTAATTCTAATAACATAAGGGAAACAAAGTTTGGACTAACTAAAGAATACACTGTAAAAAAATCTGAAATCCTTTTTCAAAAGATCAAATAAATACCTTTATATTTTTATTTAACATATGATTTTTTATGGATTTAAGGCCATTATTTTTACTTCTAAGCCAGAAAGGCATTGACAATGTTAATTTAGAGATGCTTCCCTTCGAAAAGCGGAAAGAAATCTATGAATCTTACGGAGATATATTTAAAGATCAGAAAGGAAGAGATACGTCATATATAGCGCTTAAAGCATACTTAAAATCTAGTAGTTTAGAAAAATTCAAGCAAAAGTTAATATCTGAAATAGATTACGGTGCAAGAAACAAAAATTTAAAATACTGCTATTATTGTGCAATGCTTCTAGATAACAACGAAATGGCTTCATATTTCGAGCAATTCATTACAGAATGCCCAGACAAAGACAGTGATTACAATAGATTTTATTTTGGGTTAAAGGAAGAGATTGATAAGATAAAAAATGGAATCGACAATAAAATTTAATGATTGGAAAAAACTCGATTTAAGAGTGGGCAAAATAATAGAAGTGAATGATCATCCTAATGCTGAAAAGCTCCTAGTCTTAAAGGTAAATATTGGAATTAAAGAAATAACATTGGTAGCAGGTATTAAAATGCATTATTCTAAGGAAGATTTAATCGGGAAAAAAGTTGTTGTGTTTACAAATCTTGAACCTGTAGTCCTTCGTAGCATTAAAAGTGAAGGCATGATATTAGCGGCAGATGATTCAGAAAATAATATAATATCATTATTAATGCCGGATAAAGATGTTAAAAATGGTTCTCTAATAAGATAATAATAAATGGGCCCGGCCGGATTTGAACCGGTGACCTCTCGATTATCAGTCGAGTGCTCTACCAGATTGCTCAACATTTATAATGTTTCTAAGCTACGGGCCCCTAATTTAACAACCTGTTTTAGTAATTTATTTTTTTCGATACCTTTATATTTCTTGCTTTTTTTTGATATTTTAACTCCATTAATAAATCCACCGATTTTATAAAACTTAAGGATATCTTCTTTCTTAACTCTCACTCCAGCAACCCCAGAAATAGAATCTCTTCTGTTTATAATCACCGAATTAATACCACTTAACTTAAATACTTCTAACCATTCAAAGCATAAAGTTTTATTATAACATGCAAGTGCTAAAGTAAACTTTTTATTTTTATCCAAAGAGATATATCCATCAGTAGAAAAAGCTAATCTTATGCAATAATTTCTTGTTTTTTCATCTGTAAATTTAATAAAATCAAGAGAAGGCTGCTTTGAGGAGATATAATTGTAATAAGATTCGTTTTTTGAGGGTGATTTTTTATAAGAAGAATTTAATTTAAATAGTTTATTCGCAAGAATCCTATCACTTACCCTAATATAATAAACTAATTTTTTTGGATCTTTATATATGCTAGGGGCATAAGTGCTTTCTTTCATTAAAACCTGAAAAATAAATCTTTTTAAAGATTCATCTTTAGTAAAAAAACATAATCGATAATTATTTTTATTTATTGTTAAAGATCCATCGGTTAATATGTATGTTGCTAACAAATATTTAAGATCTATATCATTCTTAATAATTTCTAGAACATTTTTATCGGTAATAATAAAATTATTTCTTTTTTTGTCAGATTGTATAATTCTCATATTTTCTTTTTTCTCTCTTAATTTTAAATAAAATTTATGTATATCTCCAATTTGTTTTTTTCTTATATCTCCCCCGATTTTACTTCCCCAATTAGATTCAACATATTTAACAATAGATTTCTTAAATTTTTCAGCTTCTGGAAAATTATTGATTAAAAGAATAAATATTTCTTCAGGTAAAGTTAAATATTCATTTATCCATTTTTTTAAAGTCGAATAATTTAACTTTAATAATTTAGATATATCCTTTCTAGAATTAAAATGTTTATATTTCATAAACTCTAAAAATAATTGTTTTTGTTTTCCTTTTTTAAAAAATATTCTTCTATGCAATTTTACCACTCTATGTTGTAGGACCTAATATTATT
>CAYHJT010000063.1:0-5870 GCA_964356985.1 Candidatus Woesearchaeota archaeon | reverse complement strand
CTGGATCTTCAGAATTCTTCTCTATGTATTTGCGATTGAATTCATGTCTTAATATCATAAACTTTCTCCACTGCCTTGTCATGAGCCCTTATGTAATGCTTGATTAATTTGCTCCAGTCTACTAAATTAGCCAGACTTTTAGATTCAATTTTATTTTGTATACGTTCTTGGCGTGATAATGACGAAAAATAATTTAATGTATTGAATAATTCATCAATTCTTTCTTCTCTAGATTTATTCAGCATCTTTAAGACAAATATTCCAGGATTTTTATGCTGAGCATGCTTAGAATTTAAGAACTGACCGAAACCACCCAAATCTGTGGTTATTGCTGATACTCCTAATGCAGCAGTTTCTAAAGGAGTATAACCCCAAGGTTCATAGTAGCTTGGAAATATTCCTAAATGAGTTCCCATCATAGCTTCCCTATAATCTAAATCAAGCAACCTATCTGCTCCATTCAAATATATTGGATAGAATATTATTTTTACACGATCTTCTTCTTTGTTATTTAGATTATGCAATTTTAAATTAGCAATTATTGAATCTTCATTTTCATTCTGCAAGTCATGAGTACATAATGGAGGAATTCCATAAGGCTTTTTGAACCTCTTAATCTTGTTATTAATCTCGAATAATGAATCTTCAAAGAATAAATCTTTAAGACTTGCGTTAGTATCTGACACTAAGTCACGAATTATTTTGTGTTTTATATCAGCAAAATTTTCTTCTATTTCATTTCTTATATCTTCGTAAAATGCTCTGTTTTCTGCTATTTCTGGTTTGATCCTTATGCTATCGCGAGGAATCCACAAGAAAACAACTATTGTTCTATTTGATTTTTCTGCCTTTAATTTTTCATTAAGCTTAGCCAAAGATTCTATTAATAGATCGATGCCTTTGTTGTGAAATTCATAACGCCCAGATATAAAATAGACTAGAGTATGTTCTAATTCAAAAGTATAATATGGGAAGAAATAATACAATAAGAATTCACGAATCTTTTCCCTATAGATTTGATGCTTTATTGCTGCCTCTTCTGATGTAGGATATTTATCTAAATTCAACCCATTAGGCAATAGTACATCAGGTTTTTTACCAAGGAAATATTGACATTCTAAACCCGTGATTTCACTGACTGTCGTGAATACATCTGCGTTTAATGCAGCGGCCTTTTCAGTAAGCACTTTTGATTGAATTCCATTGTTATATGCTTCTTTCATCGGATCTATTAATTTTATATTATTGTAAATATCAATATTGTTCATAGCTAATGTTCTACCTAGCATAGTGGCGTGAGTCGTGAAGACTGTTCCGACTCTTATATTATTTTTCTTTAAATAAAGAATTGCCGACGCAGCTAACCATTCATGGAATTGCGCCACAATTTTTTTATCAGATGATTGCGATAATTTTTCGATAAATTTGCCAACGGCATTTGCCCATATTATTGGCTGATCAAAATCATAATAATTTGTTCCAAATGAATCAATTTTATAATCATTCCATAAATCTGTCTTGATTTGATTATCCATATAGGTGTAATTGAATATATCTATAAGAACGACTTTCGGCTCTCCGAATATAGACCATTTTCCATAATGACAAATGATGCCTATCTTTTTCAGTTCGGCAAATATTGGTTCTAGATTATCTGGAGGCACTTTTTCGACAAATAACGAACTATGCTGATTCAAGAAAGGTCCTATCAACAAATAGTTCTCGCCATATTGCTGCATTACTTGCGATACTTTTGACTCTATTACTGTGTAAATTCCTCCGACTTTGTTGCAAACTTCCCAAGATACTTCAATTAGATATTCAGCCTTTGGCATTTTTTGGTAGCATCCCCTTCAATGTTTCAATTCTTTCATTGACTTTTCTTAACGCACTTTCTTTGTTTCTTGCATGAATCAATTCCTTGGCAAGTATATCATCTTTTACAACAACATTTAGCCAGTTGCAAAAATCGTTCTTTTCATAACTTACATGGTTCTTGTAATGATCTAGGTTCATGTTTTGCAATGCTTGCGCTAGATCATTTAAATTCTTAAGAACTGCTCCGTTACTTGCCCAAAATACCTTGTCATCCGGAACATTGCTTAATATCTGCATTGCTTCTTCTTTTTTCGTTCTTTTTCTTTTTATCATGCTAATACTTCCTCCTTTTTGTCTTCTACTTTTGTTCTTAGATTTAGATCTTCTAACACGTTCATGAATGCTATAAATGCTTCATGTGGCGAGTTATAAGGATTGAAATATTTGTGAACGTCACCATCATTAAACCACTTGGTACACATGTAATAGAACATATCAGATGTTTGTAAACGTCTCCAGTAATTCAATAATTCTGGATTATTTAGAGATTTTATCTTATGCTCCATAGAATATAATTTTGAGATAGCAAAATTTTGCATATCATTGCCTAGCCAAGCACTTAGATCTCGCTCAATGTCCGCCCATGATACAAAGTTATGAATATCTAGTTCTGCTATTGGCTTGTATGATTTTATCACTTCACTAGGAGTCATGAAATTATTATCTGGATTCTTCAATATTTCATGTGGCAAGTGCCTTAGGAAATTAAATATTCCAGTAGACTCCCATTGATGCTCACCTATTGTTTCGTAATCCATGAAAAGATTTACCGTTTGGCCGTTGCCGTTTATTGCATTTATCCAATTAGCATATTTTGGAGCTGTTAAAGGATATTCCTTCCATGACTGTTCGGAGAACCTAAAAGCAATATCATCGCTTAACTTATAATTCTTTAATAATAAACTTATCTTGCTGGTTGTCTTTGGACTATATACAAAATTAGGACTGCGCCAATCAAGGATATGATCCGCGCCTTCAGCCATAATTCCCTTGTAACCAAGAGATTCAATATAATTTGCTAGTTCATTATTATATATCAATTCAGTATTCCTAAAAACCTTTGGAGTTTGATGAAACAATGATTTTATCAATTTCTTATGCATTGACACTTGCTCTTTGAACTCATCTTTTGAATAAAGATACGAAAGACTATGATAATATGTCTCTGAAAGAAATTCTACATTGCCAGTTTTAGCTAAGTCTTGGAAGCTTTGTATTACTTCTGGAGCATGGTCTTTCATTTGCTCTAGAAGAACTCCTGATATGGAATATGAGGCCTTGAATTTACCATTAGTATCATTGATCATATCTTGAATCATCCTATTGGCGGGCAAGTAACACTTGTCACGGACCTTATGCAGTATAGAAATATTCTTTTGGCTATCATAATATTCTTTATGATGTCCTATGTCAAATACATTATACTTGCTTAACCTATAAGGCTGGTGCACTTGAAAATAAAAACATACAGATACTATTAGAAGCACCCCCATTTATTGTAAATATCTATGCATGTAGACGCAGCTTTGTCCCATGTTATATTTTTGATTTCATTATAACCTTGCTCACTTAATGTCGAATGAATATCTTTATTTTCCAGAATTTCTATTATTGAGCTGGCCATCTTATCAATATCCCAGAAATCTACCTTGTAGCAATTATTGACAACTTCAGAAACTCCAGATTGCTTGCTTAATATCACGGGAGTTTTTTTGTTCATTGCTTCCAATGCAGTTATTCCAAATGGCTCCGAAACACTTGGCATGACATAAAGATCAGCCAATTCATAAGCTCTTTCCGTATCTTGGCCTCGAAGGAAATTTGTAAAGAA
Source organism: Candidatus Woesearchaeota archaeon (assembly GCA_964356985.1). Classification (GTDB taxonomy): domain Archaea; phylum Nanobdellota; class Nanobdellia; order SCGC-AAA011-G17; family JAGVZF01; genus CAYHJT01. Next base: position 2,161 of record CAYHJT010000063.1, on the reverse strand, counting down.
TACTTTATCAGCAATTCCTAGAGAAGCAGATTGTTCAATCATCCTTGGGAACATATCGCCGTTGCCAGCAAAAATAAATCTTATATTATTAGACTTTTCTGTCACTTTTTTTGCAGCCTTTAAGAAATAATCTGGGCCCTTCTGCAAAGTCATTCTTCCTAGATATAGAACTAATTTGTAATGCTTTTTTAGATTGTATGATTCGTTTAACCAATTATCGCTAGATTCAATTCCATTATAGACAACCGCAATCTTTTCTTTAGGAATATCATACTTGTAACTTATAATATTCTTAGTATATTCGCTTACTGTGATTATTTGATCTGCATTATCCATCCCAAATTTTTCAATTTGATAGATTATTTCATTGGGACTACCTCCAGTTCTATCAAATTCTGTTGCGTGAATATGAAGTACTAATGGTTTTATCTTGCCTTCCTGCGCCGAAATTTTTTTAGCAACTATTCCTGCGCCAATAGTCATCCAATCATGGCAATGGATTATATCATAGTTTTCTTGAAGAGCTATTTGCTCCGCTTCTTTTGTGTAACGAGCTACTTCCCTAAATAAATCCGGTCCGTAAATCAACTTGCTAGTATCAAGATTGAATAAGTCTCGAAACTGCTTAAGATCATTTGTATATTCTTTAGAAGTCATATAAGGAGTTAATATAGAATTTATGTATTTTATGGACAAATTTTTTATATTATTATTCTTAGAATTTTTCAGGTTATCTGCAATGATTAATTTCATATGATCAACTTTGATGCTTCCTTGAGATTTTGGAAGAACGAAAGAAATATCAACACCTCTTTGAGCGAGCGATTTAGTTAAACCTTGGCAAGCCGTTCCAAGGCCTCCGCTATTTAAGGGAGGAAACTCCCATCCGAACATCAATACCTTCAAAAAACATCACGCTCTTTTTACTAATAAATGGTAAGTAGAATTTACTTATATACTTTTGCCTTTTTTTGAAATTAATTCACTTTTATTTTTAAAAAATCAAAGAATTTCAATCTTTTTTAGCTTTCACTTTGATATTTTTCATGATTAAACCGGTTAAAAATTTTAATTCGGTTTTATTTTTAGCTTGAAAGCGCAAAGAGATCATCGATTCGGTATTTGAAGGCCTAATCAAGACCCAGGAATCTTTTGAGAAATGAATTCTTAAGCCATCTTCTTTTGTGATCTTATACTTTTTGAACTTGGTAAATAACTGTTTCATGATAATTGACTTTTGAGATTCTTCTATTGGAATCCTTGATTCTGGGGGTGCCAAGTATAACTTTGCTAAGGCCTTTGCTTCATCCCAGAACTTGGGATTGAAAGATAAAAGTTCGCATAACTTTAATCCTGCATACGTTCCATCATCATTATAGTTTATTTCCTTAAAACCAAAATGACCAGAATATTCCCCCCAAAACAAAGCCTTTTTTTTCATGGCTGTGCCTTTCATGAAAGAATGACCTACTTTTTCCATGATTGGAATTCCTTTATTTTTTACTATGATATCTTTGACAAGATCAGAGCAAATACTTGAATAGACTATTTTTGATCTCGGTTTAAACTTAAGGTAATGCTTTGCAAACATGACTATTATCACCTCATTATCATAGACTTCGCCTTTTGGACCTATGATTCTGATTCTGTCGCCATCACTATCAAGAGCTATTCCAATATCTGCCTTATTCTTTATTACAAATCTTTGCAAGTCTTCAACGTTTTTATTGATCAATGGATTAGCTACATGATTTGGAAAGTTTCCATCTGGCTTAGTATGGAGTTCAAGAGCACTGATACCTTTCATCTTCAAAGCCTTAACTAGGAAAGGACCAGCAATACCATTGCCCCCATCTACAGCCACTTTGAGGTTTTTATTGACCTTATGGACTTTTGAAAGTATAAAACCATAGTACTCTTTAGACATCTTAATTTTAGTTATTTTTGGCTTGAGTTTCTTGTAATTGAATAATTTAGAAAATCTTTCCAATACATTAATTCCTGTATCATATGTTAGCGCCCAAGAACCATGATTTATCTTGAATCCATTAAATTCCTTAGATAAATGGCTTGCTGTGACCATTGCACCATAATCGTGCTTATATTGATCCATCGCATAATAAAAGAATGGTGTAGGTACCATGCCTATATCTATTAGATC
>CAYHJT010000062.1:0-5870 GCA_964356985.1 Candidatus Woesearchaeota archaeon | reverse complement strand
GTTTTAAATGATCTATGCTTCTTTGAAGGTAATCCAACAATTTTTCTTTTGTTTCCAATAATTCTTTTATATATTGATTAATCATTTTTGTTACCTATCAAATCTGCTGTTGCTGCCCCAATCATGGCTGGCAATGAAATAACTGCTACTTGCTTATACACTTCTGTAAAGGTTGATTCTGGCCCGATTATGCCAAACAATGCTAGTACTGATAATATAGATACAATTGATATTCCAAAGATTACGAAAATTCTTATTGGCATAATGCTTAATATCTTGGTATCTTTTATTTCTCTATACCCTGTAGCATAAAGGAAGATAAATCCTATGACAAATGATGCAAATAAAAGTAAACTAGCCCTAAACATGGTTATATGAAACTTTTCAACAACATCTACACCTTCTATAAATGCAAAATGCGCTACAATGCCAAAAAAACTTCCCACTAATCCTCGCGCCATATCTCTAGTGGTTATTTTTCTCAAGGGGCTTATCTTAACGCTCTTGCTTATTTCTTGTTCTAATTTTTTAAGCTCTTGTAATTCTTGTAATTCTTTCTTTGTTAATCTTTCAACTTTTTCTTCTTCTTGCTCAAGTTTGTTTATTTTCTTATCTTCTTGGAATAATTTCTTTAATTGCTTCCTCTCTAATAACTCAATATTTTTCTCTTCTTTAATGACATTATTAAAATTATAATCCTTACTAAAAGGCATCACTCTTTTTTTCTTCATAGTGTTAAATAATGTTCATCTCTATATAAATTTTTTCAAAAGATTTATATATTAAACAATTATAATTTTTAGAAGATAACCATGGAAAAAAAAGGTGTGTTAGTAGTTGTTTTCTTTTTTCTGTTAGGTATATCTATTGTATGGTTCACGTCGCTTATTTCTGGTAATGAAATGATTTCAGGTAATGCTGTATCTGATTTATTACAAAATACTTTAGCGCCAATAGGTAATCTTAACATAGGTCAAGATTTTTACAATAAAGAAAAATATGGATATTTAATAGATTGGATATTAGTATTAATAATTTTTGTTGCATTATCTAAACAAACTTTATCTAAAACTCTGGATAATAGGGGTGCTACAGCATTAGGTGTGCTACTTTCTTTTGCATTTGCCTTTGCTGAATCTCAATTCAAATTCTTCATGGGGGATCTTGGGCCAATAATTCTTTTGATTGTATTATTGATTCTACCCGTGATTGTATATATGGCATTTAAAAGAAGCGGTCATGGGTTCTTATCATTTGCATTATCTTACTTAATAGCTTACTGGATATTATCTGCAGTATTAACAAAAAATAATGGAAATGTCTTATTATTTGGTTCTGATAGTCTTTTTTCTAGTCTATGGGCTTGGATGCAATTATTAGCTTATATTTTACTGATTATTATTATAATAAAAATGTTCGGGAAGATGTTTTCATTCTTCAGGCAGGATCAAGATGCGAGAGATGCATTAGATGCCACTAAAGGAATTGGTAAAGGATTATGGGGCGGAGCTAAAGGCATAGGTAAATTTGGAAAAGGTGCTATTGATGAATTCAAAGATTGGAATGAGGGAAGGGAAGTACAGAAAAAACTTGTTGAAATAGAAAATCAAAACCAAAAACTTGATGCATTGACTCAAAGCATAGAACAGCAAAATTATTTGTTGGACAAATCAAATATCCAGAATGAGCAAGATAGGGTTAAATTGCTTGCTCAAATAGAAAATTTAATACAGAGTATGAATTCCATAAGAATCAATTTCAAGAATAAAAATCCAAATGTTAATGCTGGAATAGCTCAAAATACCCAAGAATTAAAGGAAAAATATGCATCTGCAAAAAATAGTCTTGTTGAATTAGTCAAAAAATTCTATGGTTTATTGATACAAGAGACTGATAGGATCAAACAGCAAATAGCTCTTTCATCTCAAGATATGAATTACTTAGATAATGAACTAAATACAGAACTTAAATCTCAAGAAAGATATTTCAAAAACTTGTGGAATAAAGTATTTCACATGAATAAAGATCAAAACGCAAATCTGCAAAAAGATTTCAAAATAGTTCAAGATATGAGATCTAACATTGCTATGATCTTGATGGAAATAAGGAAAAATGTTCAAAATTTGAGGAATAGTCACAAATCTTTAGGGTCTCTTAATAATGAAGATTTGAGTTTAGCTAATGAATTCAATGCAAATTTAAAAGGTCAAAACCTAGATATCAACAAGTCAATTGAACAAATAAAAAAATTAAGGATGAATCTTGGAAAAGAAATGGCAATAAACAATTATGCTTCTTTAAAAAATCAAAAGATACTAGAATTAAGAGCAAAAATAGCGGAATATCACAAGCAATTGATCTTATTGAATCAGGCAATATCTCAAGAGATAGAAAAGATAATGTCTAATGTTCAAAATAATCCTCAAAATCCTGCACTAGAGCTTGGCAGTAGCGAGCAAGTATTAAGAAGAGAGTCTAGAATTACTGGAGCAGAAGATTTACAGAATATAGAAAAAGAATTAGCAATAAAAAACAAGTTAAAAAAACGCAGGTAATTCTATTTAAACCATTTATCCAAACCAATTTGGCCAGTTTTTCTGCCTAAAGTTTCAAATATTTTATCTACTCTTTCTTTGCTAAAATCATGCTTATCGATTAAAATCTCTCGAATTTTGTCTTCATTGACTGGATTCCAATTAAGCTTATAGTCTTTTTTTATAGGCATTTTCTTGAATACATTATAAATTTCTTTCCAGTCGAAATCAGCTTCATGTTTTTTGAATATGTCATCAAATTTTTTCTCTTGTTTTACAATCTTTAAAGCATTTTTAGGGCCTATTCCTTTGATTCCTTTGTTGTTAAAATCAGTTCCAATCATTATTCCCATGACTATTAATTGATCTTGTGTTATTCCCAACTGATCCAATGTTTCATCCAATATTATCATTTCAGGCTTTACGTTTATTATTGAGCCATTTGGTAAGCGCTTCTTCTGGGAAATTGTCAGGTTTCTAACTACTCTTGTAGCTCCAAACAATAAAGAATCATAATCTTGGCTTACTATGGCATAAACATCCTTTGTAGTCATATAAGATGCTTGAGCTTCAGCTTCACTAGGTGCTTGAATTACGGGCAATCCAAAAGCTTCAATCAATTCGCGAGCTTCATTGGTCATTTCTTTGGTTAATCTAGTTGTTTGCATACTATACTTATGCATTAATTCCTCATCACCAGATTCTTTGGCTTGCTCGAATTTCTTTTCTGCTTCTGTTTTTCTTTCGGATCTTTCAGATTGTTCTTTATGTTTTAGCTCTGGGCTCTTGCCATCTAATACAAAGCAAAGTTTTAATCCTTGAGACATTAAATTAGGTATTCTGGTACTTAATCCCATCAAATGACTTGTGATATTTCCATTCAAATCTTTTAAAGGAGTACCGTCTTGTTGTCTTATTGAGCTCAGAAACTGATATAATACATTGGAGGTATCCATAGCTAAAACCTTAGAATTCAACTCTTCAATCTTTATTTCGTGCTTAGGAATTAAATTAGTTAATTGAACACCCATAAGTATGATAAAAAATAACAATATAAAAAGATTCCTAAATCGAGTTCGGGTGCAATCCAAAACATTTATAAACACCTTATTTTAAAAAAACTTAAACCTATGAATTACCATAAGGAGGTTTAAGATGGAATTTAATGAAGTTTCTAAAGAAATGTCGAAACGAGCACTAGAGGCCGTTGAGATAGCTAAAAAAACAGGAAAAATAAAGAAAGGTATTAATGAAGTAACTAAATGTATTGAAAGAGCACAGGCTAAATTAGTAGTTGTTGCTATTGATGTTAATCCTAAGGAAGTTATAATGCACTTACCAGCTTTATGCAAGGAAAAAAATATTCCTATTGTAGCAGTTTCTAATCGTCAAGAATTGGGAATGAGTGCTGGATTATCTGTACCAACTACTGCAGTAGCAATAATAAAAGAAGGCGATTCTAAAGATTTAATCAAGGAAATATCCAAATAAAATGGAAAAAACTATTCCACAACCAGAACAAAGGGCTGTAAAGCGTGAAGAATCTAGATCTCAGCAAGAAAAGTCTATTTTCACAAAAGCATTTCCGGCAAGAGTAGAAGAAATAATCGGAAAAACTGGTGCTAGGGGAGAAGTAACCCAAGTAAGAGTAAAGGTTTTAGACGGCCGTGATTCAGGTAAAATCATAAGACGTAATTGTAAAGGTCCAATAAAAGAAGGAGATTTATTGATGCTTCGGGAGACTGAAATTGAGGCTCGCCGATTGACTCAAAAGAAACGATAAAATGGTCACATGTAGTTTTTGCAGAAAAAATATTCCTCGTGGAACTGGTAAAATGTTAGTTTTAAAGACTGGAAAAATTCTAAACTTCTGTAGCATGAAATGCGAAAAAAATACTGTTAAATTAAAAAGAAAGCCTACTGCAACAAAATGGACATTAGCTTACGAGAAAGGAAAGTCTCATTCTGGCACAGATAAAAAAGAATAAATTTTAAATTTATTTTAATCCTAATTCTTTGTCAATTGATTCGGCTATTTTAGTCAATTCATCGAATATATCTTTAATGTCTTTATTTATGTTAACAACAAGGTTCTCTAAATTTTTGTCTCTTAAATAATATCTATTATCATTGCAAATGACTATTCCTTGCTCTATTAAGAAATTCAAGTGGTGTATCACTGTTGCTCTTGTAAGATTTGTCTTTTCAGAAATCTGGTCTGTAGATAGTCCTTTCCCGATTTTTGTGGATTTCAATAATTCAAGAAAAATTCTGAACCTTGATTTTTCCTTGTCCCTATCTCCAAACAAGCCTAAAGATGTTGAAAACCATTGGATTTCTTCATTGATAGTTATCTTTGAAGGCTTATCAACTTTAACAATAGTGACTCTTCTAATGTATCTTGGCATGAAATAAATATAATTGATTCAATTATAAACATTTTGAAATCTGAAAATCAATTTTAGTAAGGTTTATAAACCATAATTTTTCAATTACAATAATGCAAAAAGCGCGCATAAACTTAACATCAACGGAAATAGATAAACTCAATCAAATATGTACTTCAATAAAAGACATTGCTGATAAAACAGGGGTTTCTATACATGGACCTATCCCATTGCCTACTAAAAGATTAAAGATAACTACAAGAAAAGGTCCAGATGGGGAAGGAAAGGCTTCATTCGATAATTTTGAAATGCGCATTCATAAAAGATTAATCGATCTTGGTATTGATGAAAGAGCATTAAGATTGGTCATGAGGGTCCCTATACCTGAAGGCGTCTCTATAGAAATAGAAATGATTGATAAATAAAATTAATTCTTAAGTTCCAAATTTATTAAACAAGTATGTGAAAAATAAAATTAACCCAATCAATAATGCTGCTCTGATTATTAGATTTAAATTGTTGTTCTTATGATGAGAAGATCTTTTTCTTAGGTATGCTCCGCATTTCACACAGACATTGTCTGTGCTATTAGTCCTATTACCGCATCTATGACAATAACTCACTTTATCTCGCCTTTTTTCCTTCTCAATGCTTCTTCTATTTCTCTTTTTGTGCCTCTGGACATAGTCATTGAAAATAATTTTTTTCTTTCTTCATCAAGCTTGTTTAGTCTAATGATTTTTATTCCGGAATAATTGCAGTTCTTGCATTTATAGATGAATTTAGCTGCTTGATCTGGAGCCACAATTATGTTTCTGGATTTGCATTCTGGGCATTCTAATATCTCTTCCATAGAATAGTATAAGTTAAGAAAATATTTAAACTTATTGAAAACGAGCGCTGGTGCAACCCTCTAAGATAAGCAAAATATAATGTTGCATCCTGTCAA
>CAYHJT010000061.1:0-6220 GCA_964356985.1 Candidatus Woesearchaeota archaeon | reverse complement strand
GAAGATCTTGATCATCAGTCATGCCAAGAATATGGTTGCAATTCTGGATGTAATTATCAAGAGACCTCTACAAATAAAAGATATACATATTCATGGCCCCTGGCTTATATATTAAGTCATGATTATAAAGATGTAAATAGCAATGGAATACCAGATATATCCGATTATGGAAGTTGGGTTAAATTTGATTATACTATTAATCAAGATATAGTTTCAGAAAATACTGCGGCTTCTGCAACAAATTATGTTGCAAATGCTGTATTAAATCCAGAACATAGATTTAATTTAGCAAGAATCACATCTACTTCAACAATAACAAATTATTATCTTAATAGCGCAACTACTCCGTTATACAAAGCTGAGTTTACATATTCAGATAGAACAGCAACATATGATTCAAGCAAACCTTCATTAAAAAAGCTTGATGAAATTAGGCTAAGACAAAATCCAGATGTTATAACTAATTCTCCAACAATAAAAAAAATGGCATTTACATATGAAACCGGTTCAAAAAGACTAAATAATAAATTAACATTAAAACAAATACAAGAAGTTGGCAAAGACAATTTATTATCATTACCTCCAATAAAATTTACTTATACAAATCCTATGTGTAATTCAGAAAATAAATTTGGACTATGTAATAGTGACCCAACAGCATTGCTTCTCGGAAAAGTAACATACCCAACAGGGGGGGCAGTAGAATATATTTTTGAAAGAGATATAATTAAATTTTTACAAGATTTACCTATACCAAGCAACATAGAATCATTTTTCCAAGGATCTGGGACAAGATTGAAAGAAATAAGAAAATATGACGGAATCGTATCAGGACCAGTATCTATATCATATTATTATGGTACTGGTGTATCTTCAAAAAACCCTTTTTGCTCCAAAGTTAAAATTGCTGAAAACAATGAAGAAATACAATGTATTGTTGGTAATTCCAATTATCAATATAGCTTAAGTGATATAGGAAGATATAATACCAATATTGTGTCTTATGAGTCCGTAAAAACAATAGTTCGACCTTCTACCGACAATGGCCATACAAGTCTTTATTTTACAACACCAAGAGATTATCCAAACATATGCAGTGGCAATGGATATTGCACTACATCATTAGATTATCAATATGGCCAATTATTGCAAGAGTATAAATATGGCTATAGCTATGATAATGAAAATTTATATAAAATAATAAAAACCCACAATATAAACAGTCTTCAATTTTATGATGGGGATCATTCTGTTTATTCAGATAATTGGGTATCTTCTACATCTCATATTTATAAAATAAAGATTTGGGATTGGGATCATTTGGATAAAGAGTATGGTTTGCCCACCAATCCAAGACAAGCTCCAGAATGCTTCGATGTAAACACAAATTGCAAAGATGCTTATTGGTTTACATCTTCTGGAAATTTCCCAGTCCATTTACAAACTTCAGAAGATGGGCTTTTAATTCAGATAAACAAATTTGAATATTCCTCTAATGATATCCCATCTAGTACATTATCGCAGCCAGGCGCTAATTTCAACGGATTGCCAAAGATTACAAAAGAATTTTTAGTAAGCCAATGTAGTCCAATACTTAATAATATTCAAGCACCTAGAACATTTGAAGCTTTAGATACAAATGATGTTTTATATTATTCATGTCCTGAGTCGAAATTAAGAATTATAGAAAATATATATGGCTTTCAACAAATACCTTTATTAGCCTCAAAAAATATGAAAATTCAGATAGGCAATGTAAACGTTAAAAAATATGAAAATTCACAATTCACATTAATATCCCAATTAAATAATGTTTATTCCTCTTTTAATAACGAACCAAATGAAATATATCTAAGTTCAACGTCTCAATGGATAGATAACAACAATAACAATAATGTAGACTTAAATGAACAAATAACAACAAATTTCAATGAATATAACCATTATGGAAATCTGAAGAAATATACGGATTTCTTAGGAACCTCTTTTTATTTAAGGTATGATTCTCAATTTAATGAATATTTAACAAAAACTTGGAATTCAGTAATTGGCACAGAAAGCAACCCAATATTTTTAAACACGTATGATGAATTCGGAAACTTAGATGCTACAACTGACATAAACTTAAAAATAACTGACTATGATTATGATGCATTAGGTCGCTTAAAAAATATAAAAAGACCCATGGATTCGGTGCCTAGTAAAGCAATCAATTATAATTATGTAGGCACTGATATATCAAGCACCAATTTAAACTATCTAGAAACTATACAGAAATTAAATTCAAATATAGACTTAAAATTAAAAACTTATTTGGATGGACAGGGAAAGGCAAAACAATCCACAATAGAGCATATAGAAAATTCTCAACTCTTTACTATACAAGTTGACAACGATTATTACGTTGATGGAAAGCTAAAAAGTACTAGCAAACCGATATCCGTTGATGGATTAGTGAATTATAATGTATTTTCTCCCAATCTTCCTCCAACAGTACTTTCAATATCTACCAATCCTCTGGGTGCAGATATCTATGTCGACAATGTCTATAAAGGATTAAGTCTCATTAACGTTTATCCTAATGAGGGATTTCATGATATTAAGGCAACAAAACAAGGGTATTTAGATGCAACAATGCAAGTTTGGGTAAGCCGGTATGAAACTGTAAATGTAAATTTACCATTAACCCAAAATATCGGAGAGATATTGGTTACTACTAATAAACAAGCAAATATCTATTTAGATGGAATTTTAGTCAATGTAACAGTTTCTCCAGCATATAGCTTGAGAATACCTAATGTGATTTCAGGTTCTCATACAATTCAAGCAAAAGCACCAAGTAATTATGATCTAAGCACAAACATAAATGTTCAAATTGGTCAAACGACTAATGCTAATTTAAATCTTGTTTCAGTTTATGGATCTGGTAGCTTGCAAGTAAACACAAACCCTTCTAATGCAGATGTTTATTTATCTTATCCTAATTTTAGAGATTCATATGATGGAAAGTCTAATCTTCTCATAAATTTTTTAGGAACTGGAGATTATAAATTAATAATTAAAAAATTGGGTTACCAAGATATGATACAAGATGTTACAATCGTAAAAGATCAAACCACTAATGTTGGTGTATCATTGACACCTTCCACCACAGGGACTTATGTGTCTTATTCTAAAGATCCATTAACTAGGAAAGAACTTATAGTAAATCCTGATTTAACCGAGGTTAAGTTTGGATATAGAACAGAAAGTCCTCAATCTGGAGTAGTTCATTTAGTCACAAAAACTACTGATGAAAATGGCAAAATAACAGAACGATATATAGATAGATTTGGAAATCTAGCTAAGAATATAGATGCAGATGGCAAGATTACAAGTTATCAATACGATATCGCTAATAGAATCACCAGTGCAACTAATCCTAATAATCAAATTACCTCGTATTCATATGATACATTAGGAAGATTAAAATCTGTTTCTAATCCAGATTTTGGAACAATAACCTATCAGTATGATAATAATGGCAATATTAGGTATCTAACTAAAAATGGGGCAACTATTGAATATCAATATGATGGATTAAATAGATTAAAGAAAATAATCTATCCAAATAATAATTATTTAGTAATATATACTTATGATACTTGTAGCTATAGAGATTCTGTAATGCAGCAGTATCCTGTTTATACAAAGGGAAGATTATGTAGCATCAGCAATGACATCATCAAAAAAGAATTCATTTATGATGAGAGAGGAAGGATAATCGTTGAAAATAATATAATTGGGGATAAATCCTACATGAAAGAATATACTTATGATCTAGCAGACAATCTAGTTTCAATAAAAGATCCAAGAAACCTGAAAACAGATTATGAATATAATGACCTAAACCAAGTTAAAAAAATAAAAGTAAATGGACATGAAACAGCTTATTCATATAACCCCGCAAGCACAATAGAAAAAATACAGTATCCAAATAATGTAAATGAATTATTTACATATACTGAAAGAGATCTTGTTAAAACATTTAATGTTTATCGGGGCTCTAATCCAGAATTGAATGCATTATTAAAAAAACAATATGATTATGATAATGTTGGAAATGTATTAAGTATCACTGAATTAAGTAACCCTCAACAGCCAAAAGCCGGATTTGATTATGATAATCTATATAGATTAAAGAACGTTTATAATCCATCAACACAAAATCCTGGAATATACTACGATGATTTTAATTATCAATATGATCCTGTAGGAAATAGAAAAACTGAAAACAACTTTAAGTATATTTATCCAAATGATCCTGGTTTAGCCATAAATAATAAATTAACCCAAATAAAGAATAATCCTTACAATACAATTATAACTGATTTCACTTATGATGCTAATGGAAACATAAATTCAAAAACCCATAATAAGAAATATACCCCTTGCAATAGCAGTATAGGAACTCCAAACGATGGAATATATGTCTTGGGATTTGAGAATGATGTTGATATTGGAACTCAATTAAAGATTATTTATGAATCCATACAAGATAGCAATCATTATGAATGGGTTGGAACAATCGAAGCACAGACTGCAAGCCAACAAAATCCTGTATTCTGCAATGGAAATTTTGCACCTAGCATATTACAAATAAGTGTATCTAACTTACAAACACAAAAATCCGACACTAGCGCCGACGTAAGTATTTGGTATGATACATCAAAAGAACTATTGAATTTTAAGAATTATAAAAATACAAGAATTACAGAAAATTATTATTATGACCTAGAGAATAGGCTAAAAGTTATAGATTATGGAAATGGCAATTGTTTTAATTATTTCTATGACGAGAACGGTTTGAGAATAAAAAAACTAGAAAATGGCAAAGCAACAGTATATGTATATCATGGCAATAAACCTATTTACGAAGAAATTTATCCAGATTCCACTATAACTACTTGTTATAGCCAACCTAGATGCCAAGATACAGACTCTTCTTCATATCCTACTATAGCAGAGAGCGTAAGAGGCACCGCAACATTTGGAGTTTCTTCATTTACAGACACATGCATCCAAAATACAGTTGAATTAAAGGAATATTATTGTATGGACATTAATTCACCTATTAAATTCCAGAATATAACTTGCCAGAGTGGTTGCCTAAATGGAGCATGCCAACCGGGACAACAGCCATAAAATGAAAACTATTAAACTATATTTATTAATTGTAATTATTTTAGTAGTTATATTATCTCCTTTAATAAGCGCTCCTATTGGTGATGGTGATGGCGGTGGAGATCCTCCTCCCCCCCCTCCTCCCCCAATAATTATTAATGTACAGGCAATAAATATTACACATACTTCAGCTGTAATAATATGGGATACTGATATCCCTTCTGATTCAACAGTGTTATATGGGCCAAGTTCAATAGGGACTGTGTATGTTAATGGAAATGTTATTCACCACGTTGTTTACTTAGTTAATCTAACTCCAAGGATGACTTATTATTATGTTGTTAAATCTCGTGCGAATGAGGTGGATGCACAAAGCACTCAGAATTCATTTATAACATTAAACCCAGATATAAATTCTTATGTTTATTCAGGAACTAATCTACTAGAATCATTAAATGAAACCAATATTTCTATCTATTATATGCAAGATAATATTGGAAGCAATTCATTAGTCCTAGACAATAATGGATACTTAATTTCTAGACAGGACTTTGAACCTTATGGCAATGAGATTGGATCTAGCAAAATAAAGTTTACATATACTGGACAAGAGAGAGACTCTTCTTCTTTGTATTATTACGGTGCAAGATATTATGATTCTGATATAGGAAGATTCATCAGTGTAGATCCTATGTTTAAAATAACTGAGTCTTCATATGCTTATGCCTCAAATAACCCTATAACATTCAACGATCCTAATGGAATGCAGGCAGTAATGCCTATGCCTTATCCAATACCTCCTCCAATCGCTTTTCCAACTTATACCACACCAACAGGTCTACAAATACTTCCTAATACCCCTCCTGTAGGTGGAATGATAACTAAAGTCATACACGAAATAAATCAAAACGCTATGTCTGCATTTATATCAATATTAGTCATAACCAAAATTGGATTGGAAAAATTATCGAATATTCCTCCATCAAATGTACTTCCTGATAAATTTATAACAACTCCTGATGGGCTTGGAGGAGCTTATAAGTTTGCATTTACTGAA
>CAYHJT010000060.1:0-6253 GCA_964356985.1 Candidatus Woesearchaeota archaeon | reverse complement strand
TATTTTTAATTAGCGCATGCGAGCAAAAGGCTGAATATACTAATGAGGATACTGATTACTTAACAATTCAAGAGATTAAATACACAGATGCTGAAAACGGCGACGCATATAAAGCAAAACCAAAGAAAGCTGTTGAAATCTATGTCGAGGACAAGGTAGTAGATGAGTTAAAGAGGAATGGAAGAGCCACTGTTGTGATTGAATTAAATGACGAAAATCTTGGAGACAAGGAAGGAGAGGAATTAAGGAGAATAATTCAAGACAATCAGAGGAGATTGATGGAGGTTCTCAGCGAAGATGAATTTAAGTTATTAACTAGGTTTGACAAGGTTAATGCGATAACAGCTGAGATAACAATGAAAGGATTTCAGAAATTAAAGAGTATGCCGCATTTAGTTGAAGGTATTAAGAGTATAAGAATTGTACTACCTAATATTCCTAGTGCTGTTACTTAGGAAGATTTATAAACATTCTAACTTAAATTAATGTATGTTATTAAAAAAGAGCTACCGATTGTTTATATTGGTTTTATTAATATTATTTATTTCTTTTTTAGCTAATGAACTTTATTATTTTACTGGAGAAGCTACTAGAATAACTGGTAATAAACAAGAAGAAGTTTATGAAAATATCTTTATAAAAAAGTTAACAGATAGTGATATAAATTTTTTTAGTAATCTTGTAATGCAAGTATATAATAACCCATTGTACAATGCATTAAGAATATTAAACTTAGATGGAAGTTTAGAAGAAATTGAAAAAGAACTTATTAATTATAAAAATTATATTAAATCTTTAAATGCAGAAGCACATTATAAAGCTGTGGAAGAATTTTATAGTATTAAAGATCTATTTCCTGAAGAACTTAATTATTTATTTCCTAAGAAAATTGAAATAAACATAGATCAGATTATACCAATGCATGGAGAGAAATCTAATAATGGAATAATTTCAGAAATATTTTATCGATATTATGTGTTTATTGATAATAATATATATGAATTATTTATTGCAGGTGATTTTAATAATTTAATGTCTGTTGACGGAAAAGAAGCATTTGTATATGATGATAAGGTTTATGTGAAGATAGATCCTACTGATATTAAATATAATAATAAAATTTCATCTAAATTAGAGAAACAAAAAACAAGAAGTTCGATTACTGGATATCAAGTATATAATCCACCTACAGCTTTCAATCAGCATCAATTTGATGTAGCTGTTCTTGTTCCTTACAATAGTACTTATCCATTACCAAGTAATTATCAGACATTTTTGCAACCAATATTAAACAATGTTAAACAATATTTTTTGGATAATTCTGATGGACAAACTCTGATGAATTTCACTGTTTATCCTGTTTTATATCCTAATTTAAATGTTTATGCAATCTATTTTAATCTTATAGTCCTTGCAGGAGATCCGACAATAAATTATGCACTTCATGATTTTGTAACAATAATTGTGCCTTATCAATATTGTTGTAGCGGGTTAGCTTTGATGTCGATTATTGGAAATACTCCTCAATATCTTAATACAAATGATGGACCAATTCCATGGATATCTCCCGTAATATGGACTAATTTTATTCCAGAACCTTATAGAACAAATGAATTATTTATCGAACATGAAATAGGGCATATTCTTACATTCTGGAATCCTCAAGTAAGTAGTAGTATATTCAATGGATATGTGCCGCATGCGAGAGGAATTTTACTTCCTTCAGATTGTGTGAATCTAGGAAATATAATACAATGTGCTCCTAATGAGTATGGAGATTATTTAGATGTGATGGGAACTGGAAGAGGATCTTATCATTATCATGAGAGGGCATTCTACATGGGATTGAGTCCTGTATCAAGAGTTCAAGTTATTAATAATCCTGGGATATACAATTTATGTGATTTGCAACATAATCCTCCGGCTGGATGTCCTCAAGAGTTATTGGTTAATAACCCAGTTGGAAATAATTTAGCCTTAGAATTAAGAACAAATTCAGGACCAGAAGCATTTTATAATTGCCCTTCAAATTATTTTGATGGTGTTCTTGTTAGAGTAAGTGATATTGAACAAGGTGGGATATTAAATAATACTGTGTTTAACAGCAGTGCATATGGCGGAGATGTATTATTACCTCATGGTTATTCCTATACAAGTTGTTCGAATTTTCCTTTAAATTTATTAGATTATTTTATTAAAGCTGGAGAAGTGATGCAGACTCCCTTAGGATTTATAGAAGTGCAATCAATTACAAATCTGCCTAGCGGAGGAAAACAAGCTGCAGTTAATTTCACTTTAAGTTATCCTGGTTATATTCCTCCTTCGGGTTGTTATCCGAATCTACCAACGGGAAGCATTTATCCTGCACCTAATCCTTATGTATCCTTGTATAGTAATACTTTGTGGATAATAGATGAATATTCATATCAATATTTTATATTTATTAATAATAATGATATCTGTATTAATCAACCGAATTCTGAGATATTTTTAGTGAATACTACAATACCTGGTTTGGGTGTAAGTGCAACAATTTTGAGTGCTCCAGTTAATGCTTCAAGTTATGGATACGTTGCCCTTCCTATCCCAATAACGTTGATGAACTTACTTGGATTGTATCCATTTACTTCAACTGTTAGTAAAGTATCTGGTCCTAATCAGAATTTTTCGCTAACTAACACATTTAATCTAGTTCCTTATGTTCCGGAGATATATGGACCTTATGGTGTAAGTAATTGCAATGATCTTGATGCTGTTCCATTTACTTGGCAGAATTTAGGAGCTAATTACAGTTCAAATTTAGGAGCTAATGTTTTATTAAACCCGCCTATTCCAGGATTGCCAAATCCATTGTATGTTCCTGATATTTGTACTTCAGGGAGAAGAGCTAGTGATGTAGTTTGTGGAATAAATACAGGAATTCCAGGAATTCAGAATTATGCTTTCTTTATTATACAAGACTGCAGATATGTTACTAATTATTATGGTGCTATATGTAGTCTGGGTACTTGCTAAGTCATTACAGCTAACAGCTAGCAAAAGCTTTTTATTTAAAAACAATATCTTTAGTAACATCAATCATTTCTTTACATATTTTTATTAAATCATTGATTTTTGTTTCATCTTCAACAGAGACTTTTACACCATAGGTATAAGCTTCTCTCATTTCAATAATATTACTGCCATGAATTTCATCCATATCTTCATGTTTTAATATATCAATAAAGTTTTCATCAATGCCTATCTTGCCTTCCTCTTTCAAGTATTCCATCAAAGCAATAGTGCAGGTTTGATTTTTTGATTCATAACCAAATTTAACAGCTATTGCTAAGAAACAATGGTAAATAGAATAAAAGCCAGCTGCTATTGACCAATCCGAAAACCCAATTTCTTTAAATCGGCGTATTGCATTGAAATTATGCTCTGCTTTTCTAATGTGTTTTTTAGCTTCATCAATATCTGGACTTATCTTAAATAGCCCTCTATGTTTTGCTCTCTTGTCAAGTTTTTTACATTCTTCAATTTCTTTATTTGCTTTATTGAGACACCAATTAACATGTTTATAGGCTTGTGACACTTTTTATCACTCCTACATATGTATCTTGTCCATAGATTATAACAGCATTTCTAATGATATCAATGATTACCTTATCTTTCTCTTTAAGGTTATCTAATAAATCCTTATGTGTCAACTTGATAGCATGAAGTTTCTTGGGCAATATTTCCTCCTTTCTTTTAAGGATTTGATTTACCTCTTTACTGTCTTTCTTATTTATAACTATCATGATGTCGATATCTTTTGCCTGGGCATAGTTTTTTATTGCAGAGCCGAACATCATGACTATTCTATTTTTTTTGAAGAGGTCTTTAAATTCTTCCCCCCATCTTTTGAAATTATGAGCTTCATCAGCTAGAAGGAAAGCAATAAGTCTGCTTACATAGTCGTCTTCTAGTCTAAGCTTATAGGTTATGGATTTCCCAATCTTTCGGGGGATAAGTATATTGTTGTGGTAGAGCCTTTTGAATATCTTCTGAGCGCCAACATGGCTTATGCCTAAAATTTTGCTTATTGAGTTAGCATTATAGAATGTAACAAAGTCTTTAAATAAAATAAGCAATGTTTCTCTTTCCTTCCAGGTTAAAGATACCATAATAACACCAGGTTACTATATGGAAACTTATAGTTACTATTTAAACTTTTCGGTTCTGCATGCACCAATGCAGTACATGAGAAAGCTTTTTATATAGCTCTACCTTTATATCTAATCACTTGGGGGTCATTTGGTGAAAAAAACAATTTTTATAATAATATCTTTGTATGTTCTTATAAACTTAAATTCTATTTTTGCATTGGAGAATAATAATTTAATTGAACTTGAAAAGATTTTTGAAAATGAAGACAAGATTGATGTAATAATATGGCTAAAGAATAACGAGTTTACTTCTCCCGAATACCAATATGACTTAAATAAGAAGCGAGAAGAAATTAGTAAATTACAAAGAGAGGTTCTATCAGCATTAGGAGATAATTTTGAAAAAAGATTTGTCTATAAGGTTACGAATGGGTTTGCAGGATCATTAAGTAAAAAAGGATTTGATATTTTGAAAGATCATCATTTAATTGATAGAATTTATCTGGATGGAGAAGTGGGAGAAGCATTGACTGAGAGCAGGCCTTTGATCAGGGCTGATATTGTGGAGAATGAGTTTTGGGCTTTCTAAGGACGATTTATTGTGCAAAGCCGTATAGATAGGCTCTGTAGAAAGTTCCGTATCCTAAGATAACAATCTATGCTAAGATTGTATGCTAAATATTTTCCATACAGATCTCTGGCTTGCTGCCAGAATGTTTTGCCTCTTAGAACAGGAGAGAATCTTCTCTTAACAGCACTGTTATTAGACTCAGATATAACACGCTTCCTGAATATCTTAGGTATGCCTTTTCTTTTCAGTTCTTTTCTATGCCTGCCTTCTGTTCTATGGATAGGAACATCAAGATATTTAGTCGGGACAATGCTCCTTCCACCAGAATCTTCCACCAGCTGATGAAATCTTTCAGCATCAAACTCCTTGTCAGCCAGTATCGTTCTTCCATTGCAAGTATCACTTCTTATAATCTTATCAACATTTTTCATTCCGTGTCTTTCTTTGGCTGTAATATAAACATCAACTACCTTCTTCTTATTGGTGGTTACCAATACAGACGCCTTCCTTAAGGCGTCTTTTCTAGGATCCCTGCCTATTCTTCTACAGTATCCTTTGCTAGGATTTGTAAGCTGATAGTAAGTAGGATCTAGTGAAGCAATGCGGTCCCTGCACTTTCCTGTAAGCTGTATCAATGAACGAATCAATCTTGGAGGTAATCTTTTGAATGCCTTCTGTAAGGTTGTCCAGTGAGGCACATCTGGTAAGCCCAATGCTGTTGTTATTGACAACCATCCAGCAAATAGTCTGTAATCTTTTTGTTCTATCTGGAATAATACAAAGAGAATACATACTGTATGAACATTAAACTTCTCATTCTTAGTTCTGCTCCAATGTAAAGGTACATTATGTCTTTTAACCAGCCTTCTCGTCCTTTCCACAAGTTTATTATAGCTTAATACGTCTTTTCCCATGAGGTATCACCTTCTTTTTTTGCTAAATAAGGTGGGTGATACCCACTATTTTTCTAACTTTCTACAGAGCCCATTTATTAGAAAGATTTAAATATTGTAAGTAAATATAAATTTATGAATAAAGAGGGATGTTGATGGACAAGAAAAGCAGAGGTGTTTTAAAGATTATCAATATTCTTATTTTAGTTGTATTAGTGGTATCTGTTGTTAATGCATTGCCTACTTTTTTTGATGCTTTAAAAAGGTCTTTTACAGGATTTAAAGATACTAATCTCATAACTGGAGCGCCTACTACAGGGACTGCAGGACTTTCTATTTCTGTAACTAGTTTAGCACCTAATGTGAGTGCAGTATTCCCATTAAATGGGTCAGGAAGTATTACAGAGTCTGGAGTATCTAATTTTTCATTCACGTTTAATGCTACTGATCCTGATGGTGCTGATGATCTAAATGATTCAAGTGCAAGGATTAATTTAACTTCAATGTCTGGTGATCGAGTGAGATCTAATGTTTCTTGTGGGCAAACTGGATCTAATCTTAATACTAGTACTGCAAATTACACATGTGTTGTAAGAATATATTATTTTGATCAGCCTGGAAATTGGACAATCAGGGCTTCAATAGCTGATAACGGT
>CAYHJT010000059.1:0-6257 GCA_964356985.1 Candidatus Woesearchaeota archaeon | reverse complement strand
ACTATTATAAGTCCAAATGCTCAAACTACTGCGTTGAATATTATTGGCGGAACGGGAATTACACAAACCGGCATTAGAAGAGTATGCCAAACTATTAATCCAGGGCTCGGAACAAATAATGAAGAAACTTGGGTTCAGAGAGGAACATGTGGCAAAGATTCAACTGGCAATAATCTAGGAATATGCTGGCTAGACCTAAATTCTGTAAATCTAACAGATGCAAAAAATCAAGAAACATTAAATGATGAGCTAAAGAATGTAGTCAAGAATATAAGGTCAGACGATGAAGTGATACCATTATTGAATAAATTTGTGAATGCAAAAATCAAAAATGACACTCAACTAAATAATATATTAACGACAATAAGATCAGCAAAAACTTCAAGTTCAGTATTAGATCAAGAGAAATCATTAAAGGATTTAGAATCAAGCTATTTGATGTTGAGCGAGCAAGCTAATGAAATAACACAACAAACTATAACAGAAAACATATTGGGAGTAACATATTACAATACTGGAAACATTTATGAAAGCCTTGGTTCACTGAAAAAGAATCTCGGAAATCTTAAATCAATAGCCGAATCAAAAGCTCCGGTGAAGACTGTTAAAGAAACTTCGGCAGCATTAAAGGCTTCATGTAAGCAAAAAATCCAGGTTAATTCTGGAGGTTTCTCATTGCCTGTAGATAGCACATATGATTGCTCTAGCGTGTCAGATGGTGATTATCTTGCAATACCAAATTCAAATTATATTCTAAAAACTTCGATTATTACAGGATATATAGGAACTGTGAAAACAGCAAAAATAGAAGTCTACAATGTTGAAGGAAAAATTTGTAGTGGTAAATTCGAATTTGATCGCACTAAAACAGAAACTAAGACATGTGACAATAATCTGATTATAAGTCTCGATTCTGTAAACGAAGATTCGGCAAATGTAAATATAGGCTTCACAGTAAAAATACTGGGCACAGAAAATGTTGTAAGCAAATGCAATTTGCAGTCATCAACTTCAAACAATTATATTTATACTTGCACTAATTTGGTTAATGATGATTTTGTAAGGCTATCTGGAACTGCCTTGGGTATAAAAGCCAAGACTAGCTATCCAACTGGAGTGAGTTTAGAAATCTATAATCCAGATAGGATTAAATGCGGTGGATCTATCTTAGGGATTTCATTTAGTTCAGATTTGAGTTTTGATGCTTCAAAGAAATCAAGTGCTTCATGCAGGGATATAGCTACGATTACATTATCTCCAAATTCTGCGGGAGATTCGACAAAGGTAACTTTGCAGATAAAATTATTATTTGGCACAACAAGATTATCGACATTTGAAAGTGCAACATCTGCAGTAACCACAATCGCAGGATTAAATGAACCAAGCAGTACATCTAAAGATTTAATTAGAAAATACTCTAATACAATTACAGCAGCAGTAAAACAAGGTGATCCTTACTTAAGTCCTAGTTTATTGGCAGCAATGATTACCCAAGAATCGGGAGAATATGCATCATCAGTTAATAGAGATGCAACATTAGTAACATCTTATTCTGGAGCTGCAGGAATATCTCAATTTATATCTGATACAGCAAGAACTTATGGTTTAAGTGTTAGAGATGATTATGGTTGTACAAAAAAAACAATAGATGGAAAAGAATATTGTATATCAAATTGTCATCAGTATTCAAATAAACAAACAGAATTATCTGCTTGCTTAGGAAAAAATCCTGTAAGAGATGAAAGATTTAATCCAGAAAAAAGTATTAATGCAATGGCCAGTTTTTTAAGAGATTTAGCCAATAATCCAAATACTGAAAGAAATGAAGAATGGATTATCGCTGCTTATAATACTGGACCTGGAAAAGTTGGTCCTAGCAAAGTTTGTGATGGAAAACGTGAATTTGAATGTTCCACAGATCCGAGCTATAGCGCTCAAGCAGTCACTTATGTTTCAAAGGTTGAAACATTCAAGAATTGGTATGAAAATGATCCAGAATTCAATCAGTTGTTGAAAGAAGATTTAATAGCTTCTATTGATACAACAACAGATACTCAAGTAGCGACAACAAATCCAGAAGATATCCAACCTTCAAATACTGATCTTGTAGCACTAGGTTAAAAATAAAATGAATAAAAAAATAATTCCTATATCTTTAATTGTATCACTAATCTCTGTTTCAATAGTCTTTTCTGAAGATAATAATTTCATTTATGATAATGCAAATATTATTTCTAATAGTGAAAGCCTAAATCAATTAATAGTTGATATGTACAATTACAAAGAGAATCATGCCAAAATAGTGGTTTATACAGATACTGATGAAGAGGTTGCTAAAGAAAAGATATCTAAAGGTATGTCTGAATTTAATCTTGAAGATAATAGCTTAAATGTTTTAATTGTTTATTCTCCTGGATGGCCAAATCCTTACATTATTGTAAATAAAAACTGTGGCTTAGATGTAAATGAAATTCGGGACATGTTAAAGTCAGATAACGAAGATATTCTTAATGACATTCCAGAAAGTTTCAATCAAAAGGATTATGACAGGGGTTTATCAGATATTGTAATAAATTTGATAAATATGATTGAATTGAAAATAGATATAGAACCTACCCTTCAATGTGCAATTGAAGATTTAAATCAAAGAAATGAAGTATTATATGCATCTTTTCAAAAGACTCTTGAAGATGAAAAAATTGGTTTGAAAGAAATTCCAATTACTGATTTAAACAGAATAAACAAGTATGATTCTTACATAAAAGAAGCTCATAAGTTATATCCTGCAGTACCCGTAAACATGATAAGATCATTGATAGAAAAAGAATCTAATGGTATTTCTACAAACGTAAATCAAAATAGTGGGGCGGCTGGATTGATACAAATTACTGCGCTTACTGGAACAGATCCTTATGTAAAACCTAGATTAATCGGCAAAATAATGTGTGCTAAATGTTCAATAGATCATCCTAATTGCTCACCAACATCGCAATATTGTTTAAGAAGTGCAGCTATACCAAGACCTTCAAATTTAAAGTCTACTGACAGAGAATATTCCAAGTATTATGATTACAGATTAGATCCAAGAAAGAATATCTTGGGTGGAACTAGTTACTTCAATTATTTGTTGAACAGATGTGATAATATAAATTCTTATTCCAATAGAGTTGCAAAAAGAGCATTAACATTAATTAAAGATGGTAAAAAATCTATTATACCTTCAATAGGACAAATAACCAGAATAACTGTTGATTCAATAAGTCTATATGTAGAAATTTTAAGGGTTAATTCGCCTATAGATGACACAGAAAGAATAAAATGCGCACTATCTTCATATAATGCAGGACCTACAACAGTTGAAATAGCTGTTGCAAAAGCAGATAGTTTATTATGGAATAATTACAATTCTAAGTTGCCAAGACAAGAAACTCGGGATTATATTACTATAACGCTAAGCTACTATAAATGGTTAGAAAAGTATTATCCTGAAACAGCATAAAAAAGAAAAATACTTAAATGGTTTCTTAGCATGTTTATAATTACGCGGAGATAGCGAAGCGGCCAAACGCGACAGCCTCAAGAATAAGATATTTAAGAAAGCTGTTGACTCAGTGTCTTCGCAGGTTCGAATCCTGCTCTCCGCACTTTTTACATCAATTTTATTACATTCCTAAAAAATTTAGCAATTCATATACAAGAAAAGCTGGCCAGACAAGAGCTTTTAGAAATCCTAGAACACCCATCCAAAAGCTGGTAGCAAGACTAATATAATAAATAGCAGCACCAATGAATCCTAATCCATAAATTGCTCCAGAAGTGCCATTATCATAGCATTTACCTTTGATATTTTTCTTCATATCATTCACCTCATTTATTATTAATAGATTATTATATATTTTAGTTTATAATTATAACTTTTTCTAAATGAACTTTAAAATAAAATTAATAAGGATAAAAAGATTACTTCTTTCCGGGTTTCATCCATTTATAACTTCTCATAGTAGATGTAGCTCCAAATCCGCAGCTAGAACATATTGTTCTAGAAGCATGATAGCTTCTTCTTCCGCATCTTCTACACGCTATATGGACTTTTCCTTTAGAGTGCTTACCTTTAGAAGATGTACCTTTTGTCATTTTTATTCAGAAATTAATACTATTGTATCGCCTCTGATGAAAACATTGCCGACTTTTCTTTTTAATTCACCGTTTATTCTTTCTTCAGCGTCATCTATTACGCAATTAATATGAATATCAAAAGCTTTTAATTTTCCGACATATTGCTTGCCGTTTTTTAATTCTATAATTACTCTCTTGTTTCTTGCTTCGTTTAAAGCGTCTAATGGTCTCGATGCATCCATGTTTTTTGCCCCCCTAATAATAGGAATGACTTATCGCTTAATTAAGGTGTTTATAAGCTTTTTCTTTTTTTCCCGACTCAATATTGAAATAAATTTTATATTAGCAAAAAAATTTTGTAATAATAAAGTTTATAAATAGTCGATTTTCTTTATCAAATATGGCAATTTCGCAATTCAAAGCAAAAAGAAAGATTTCTGGTGGGCGCTACAAGAACTTCAGAAAGAAAAGATTAACAGATTTAGGAAGAGATCCAACATTGCCAAAAGTAGCAGAAATTCGTAAATCAAAATTCAGGATAACATCTGGATCCAGAAAAATAGTTCTTTTAAGTTCAAACATAGTTAATGTTTATATTCCTAAAGAAAAAAAGTACAAAAAAGCTAAGATAGAAACAGTAGTTGACAATCCAGCAAATCGTAACTACATTCGTCGTAATATACTAACTAAAGGTACAATAATAAAAACAGAATTAGGAAATGCCAGAATTACTAATCGACCTGGCCAAGAAGCTCAAGTAAATGCTATTTTAATCTAAACTTATTTCTCGTCTATACCTATATTCTAAACAATACAAACCTTTATATAGGGGTTCTTGATAAGAAATTTTATAAATCATTCGGTTTAATCGTTGAGTGATAAAAAATCATTCAACCAATATCTTAATTAAGTATGGGGGGCTGTAAATGAAAGGTTTCATAAAAAAGTGTCCCGATTGTGGTGGAATCAATCTAATTCTAAATAAAGACAAGGGCGAGGTAACTTGCAAAGATTGTGGCTTAGTTATTGAAGAAAAGATGATTGATTTCAGTCATGAATGGCGTGAATTTGATCATGAACAAAGTGCTAAAAGGCGTAGGGCTGGAGCTCCAATGTCATATACAAGATATGATCGTGGATTAGGAACTAGTGTCGGTCAAAAAGCAGACGTTTACCAGCTTGATACAAAAGAACGTTCAAAATTTTTTAGGTTAAGAAAATGGCAATACAGAATTTCTACAGCTATTGAAAGAAATCTTAAATTAGCATTAGCAGAATTGAAAAGGGTAAGTTCATTCTTAAAGCTTCCAAAAAGCGTTGAAGAAGAATCAGCTAGAATTTATACTATGGCTGTTCAGCGTGGATTAGTTCGTGGAAGATCAATGGAAAGTGTCGTTGCAGGAGCATTATATGCCGCATGTAGGCGTCATGAAGTTCCAAGAACTCTTGATGAATTGAGCGAGGCTTCTGGTATTGATAAGAAAGAAATAGGAAGGACTTACAGATTTATTACAAGAGAGCTAGGTATAAGGATTCTTCCAAGCAACCCAGTAGATTATATTCCAAGATTTGCTTCAGCACTTAAGCTAAGTCCAGAAACTCAAAGTAAGTCTGTCGAGATTCTAGAGGAAGCTCAAGAAGCGGAATTAACTTCAGGCAGAGGACCAACAGGAATTGCAGCAGCATCTTTATACGTTGCAGCTTTGGCTAATAACGAAAAAAGAACCCAGAGAGAAGTTGCTGATGTAGCCGGAGTTACAGAAGTAACCATCAGAAATCGTTATAAGGAATTGCTTAAGGAGTTAAAGCTTAAAGAGCAAATCAAGAAGAAAGTCAAGAAAGAGCCTTAATCATTTCTTTTTTATATAAATTTTAGGAACATTTTTATATCTTTTTATATAATTAATTTTTAAAATGGCAAATCAAATAGAACAAATAACGTTGCTGTCTTTAGCAAGCTTAGGTTTAGTAGCTTTATTGAATAACAATTTATTAAATAATTACTCAAGGCAGGATTCTAAAAAATATCCAGTATCGGAAGTTAATTATGATAATATATATGCTACAGTAAAAGAAGGCAATGAAAGTATTAGTTTGATTAATTACAGCCTAAAATCTAAAGCTCATTATTATTATGATTA
>CAYHJT010000058.1:1472-6287 GCA_964356985.1 Candidatus Woesearchaeota archaeon | reverse complement strand
GTGAATTGGCTGGCGTTGTTAAAAAAGATCTGAGAAAAATATCATATGAAATTTTTGAAAAAGATTATAATCAAAGAATCTATGCAGCTGGAAAAAAAGCAGTAAAAGAGATTAGAGATATAGAAAGGGAGCTTAATTATAAATTAAGAAATATATTTCCAAATGGTTTAAGAATTCAGCTTGTTAATCCAGATGTAATATCAAATATTCAAGTTAGCAGATCAAGTGGAAGGGGCTCATTCAGGATTACGTACGATCCTAAATTTGGAGAAATTTTAATCGATGAAACCAATCCTTTTATGATTATAAGTCAAGAATTTAATCCTTTAGAATTTAGATTAAATATTTATCATGGTATAGCAGAGGCTATTGCAGATGCTCAAGGCAAAAGAAAAAAGAGTAATTTATTTCAATTTCTAGAAAGAAAACAAAATGTTCTTGAAAGGATGTTAAAACATTCAGAAGGAGCTAAATTAAGTGAATTTGAGGATTGGTCTGATAGAAAACCATTCGAAGAATCTTCTATTAATCCTTTGAGAGTTTACTCAACTAGCGAAATAGCTAAAATTAGCGATAGACCTATTGGAGTAATAAGGCAAATGACTGAAGCAAAAGTATTCTCTGAAGAAGCTACAGATAGAATTCGTGGAGAACATGCTGTTATAGCTTTAAGAAAAATAGAAGGTTTTACTTCATTATATGAAATTGTGCAGAGAACAATTGATAATCCAAGTGGCTTTACTATGAAATATAGAACTGTTACTGAACAATTTTTAAGATTGGCAAATGGCGTATGCTATGTACAAAATTTAGGCTTAGAACAACCCTGCTTTTTTGTTAGAAATGAATTTATTGACTGGGTAAATGATATTATAAGAAAAGGGGAATTAAACAGATTAAAGGATGAAAAAGATAATCCACTAAGAAGATTAGAGGACACATTCTTAACTGTTCCTCAGGCTGCGGATTTACTAAAAACAAAAGTAATTAATATTGCGAGAACAATAGATTATGCAAAAGATCGAAGACTTCCTCTTGATGGAAGACCTTTTGAAGGAAGTATAAAATTCCGTTATTCTCATCTAGTTGCTGCTTATAAGTCATTTATTGAGGCTATGAAATGAATTATTCAATAGACCCACATAAAATATACAATAGAAGAGGTGTAAAAGATTTAGGTATAACAGAAGAAATTATTAAGGAATTAGAAGGTGATTTATTTTTTAGAGAGAGATTTCAGAAAGGCGAATTTTTTGGTGCATTACTATTAAATGCGTTAATGAGAAACTGCTACATTAATGGAGAATTAGATGAAAGATCCTATGTAAATGCATATACATTTGCTGAAGTAATGGGATTGAGATATTCAGATGTAATAGCACGAGAACATAATAAATTACCTTTAGCTGTAAGATGTAAATTTAATGGTGTGGAGGATTTGGGAATTCCCGCTAGAGAGCTCCATAAAATCTTTAAATTAGAAGAAGGAAAGGATGAATTATCTTCTTTGGTTATAAAATATCAAGACACCAAAGATCCTAAAATTTTAAATTCAATTTATGACGCATTAAGAGATGATCTTGATTCAACTGTAACGCTCTATAGACAAAAAAACCCTTATCATTCCTATGAAGAGCTAATGTCGAGTGCGTTCTTAGGTTTATTAAATGCTGTTGAAAGTTTTGATAGGAATATGGGTCTAAAATTTAAGACCCATATATGGTTTAGAATAAAAGGACGTATGATCGATGAAGTAAGAGAATTTGATAGTTTAACAAGAGGCATAAGGTTAAAAGAAAAATTATTAGAAAAAGCCGAGAGTTCATATTTCACGAAATCTGGAATTGTGGCTGAATCAGAAGAACTATCACGTACAACTGGTCTATCTTTAGATGAGATTACAGAAGTAAAAACTTTTGTTAGATTTGCCAATGCATATTCACTAGATAAAAAATTAGGTCAGGACTATATACCTGAAGATGAAGAAGGTGTTGAACTATGGAGAACCGTTCCTTCTCAACGTGAACATAATCCTATTGATATTGCAATAGCAAATGAAATAGAAGAAATTATTAATGAAGAATTAAGAAAATTTGGTGATAGTGCAAATAGAAGAAACGTATTAATTTTTGAGAAATATGTACTAGGTAAACAAACAATGGCAGAAATAGGGGAAGAATTTGGAATAACAGAGTCTAGAGTTTGCCAAATCTTACGAAATAGTGATACTGGATTAAGACTGATGAAAAGACTTGGTTTAGATACTTTAAATATTAAAAAGATAACTATTTAATCTGCGAATAATCTAATTTTTCTTGTACAAAGGCTTTTTAAATAAATATCATTGATAATTATAATATGGAATTAAGAACATTAGAAAAAAGATTAGAAAATGAAGATAGAGTAAAAATCCATCTTATAAGCTTTTTTGAAAGTGTCCCTGATTTATTTACAGGATACGCATTCAATTCTAGAATAAATGGTAAATCCCTCTTGCTCGATTTATGCCCTTGGTTAGCGCATCGCACCTCAGACGATCATTTACTTCTATCTTCAAAAAGAGGACGTCATTTGATAGGAGATACCTATTATGGTTTAAGATTATATGATAGCAACCACTTAACTACTTCTTTTGATACACATAAAAGAAAAGTTTATAGGTTATTAAAAGAACTTTCAATTGAAGAAACTCAAAATTTAGAGAGATATCTAAGATTAGCCCAAAGATTATAATCTTTTATCCATCCCCAAATCCCCATATTAACCATTCAAACTAAGGCGGTAATTTTATAAGTCATAGAAATCTATTTTATTTATGAGCAAAATAGTATACCCTACTCCAGAAAAGGTAATAGAGTATAACTTATTCGCTTTAAATATAATATATGCAAAGAAATCTGATAAACCAGAAATAATCAGTAAAGGTAAACTTATCGATGTAATCGAAGAATGTAAAAACCTTAAGGGAGATATTTATGATAAGGCGGTTGTTTTATTAAAGGGTCTAATTCAGAAACATCCTTTTGCAAGTGGAAATAGAAGGACTGCATTTATTGTAACTAAAGACTTTGTATTAACTAATAAAGCTAAATTTAGTGTAAAAGATGATCCTAAGCAAGCTAGAGTAATGGAATAAGAGAATGTTTTTATACTGATAAGGAAATTAAAGACTGGATTAAAAATGGCAAAATCAAAGAATTTGAAAGATAAGGAAATTTACAATATAAATATCAAGGAGTTGGAAAGATTTAATGAGCTGATAAAAGAGCATAAGAGATTGCTCTCAGCCATAGGTAATCTATAAAGTTATAGATTTCGTCTTCTCGTTCATAATCTCTTATCCATCCAAATATAGTTATGACCTTGTTTAAAATATACTAAAAAAGATAAAAAAGCTTATATATATCATCAATCTTCATAATTCTATGCCACAACAAGCTAATTATATAGAAGTTATTTTGATGGAAGAACTATTTGAAGCTGATAATTTACAGGCTGTAGTTCAAGAAGCACGAAGAAGTGGTTTAGTATTTGCAGACTTAAGAATAGATCCTGTAGCAGATAGATCTCAATGGAAATCTACAGAAGAATCAACTACACCAACACCATTAATTTATCTTGAAAAAGAACAAAGACCAGAGGCGCTTATTTTAAAAGGACCTGAAGATGATAAGTACAGAATGTTCAAATACAGATGGATTGGATAGAACCTTATGTAATAAGAGAAACATTAATAAATCAAATTGTTTATTTAAAATTTATGGGACTTATTAGGATAATAAAGGATACAATTATAGAAAGTCGCTATATAAGATCTGGAAAAAGATTTGCAGATCATGCTAGTTGGTTGGAAATAGAGAATTTAGGCTGGTTTGAACACTTATTAAATGAATGGGAAAAAGCAGAAGAAAAATATGCTTCAAGAGGATATAATACTGTAAATTTATACGCCTTTATCGGATTGGCTGTCTATGGAAGATCAATTGATGGTCTTCTGAGACAAAAACTTCAGAAAGGCGAAAGACCAATATTCTTTGCAAAAATTTATAGAGAAAGAGATTTACCTAGAATAAGGACTCTTTGTGCATAACAAAAACTTTATAACTTATATTAAAATCCTTTACTAAAATTTCAACAGCAAAAGGACAAACTCTTTATGATTCATAATTTCTAACATTCTATCTCACTCTCAATGTTTTTCTACGTATTATTAACATTGCAACAAAACTCCAATTAGCTACTATAAGATATAGAGGATAAAGCCAAGTTATAATAGAATAATTTTCAAGTGCAAAAACTGCAAAAACGAATTTTAAACCACTTAAAAAGAATGTGATAGCTGTTTCCTCAAAAGGTTTATGGAACGCTTTTCTAAATGTGGGAAAAAATCCAAATGCATCTATAATGACTATTAAAATTACAGAGAATAACGGACCACTTGTAATATACCAAAGAAGCAAAGATAGACCTGCACCTCCAAGACTTAACCAATCTGTTAAAACAATGTTTTTTTCTCCTTTAAACAAAGCTAATACAAATATAGAAAAAGTAACAACTGAAGTAAATCCAGTTACCCAAGCTCCAGGACCAGCATTACCTGATATTTGTGCTGCAAAACCAATTGCAGTCATTGCGCCCCATATAAGCCATGAAAATGCATGTGGTTTAGTTTTACCTTTAAATATATTTTTAAAATATGGAATATAGCCAATGAATGCTATTACTGTAGCGATAATACCTAATACAATCTTGTAGTCCATAATTTCTAAGTTTTTTGATGTTTTAATAATATTTCGCTATCTTGTTATCGATTAC
>CAYHJT010000058.1:0-1462 GCA_964356985.1 Candidatus Woesearchaeota archaeon | reverse complement strand
TGGCATAAAATCGACTGCTTTTATTTCCAATATTATCTTGTTATCGATTACAAAAATTTTTAGACTTTAAAGTACCTATAATTTATAAAGCTCTATTTTCATTAGTATATTATGAGAAAAATTATCATTATTGGAACATTTCATACTGGATTGACACCAAATAAAGAATTAAAAGAAGTTTTAGAAGAAATTAAACCAGATCAATTGCTTGTTGAAATAACTGAAAGGGAAATTAAGAATGATAATCTTAGAAAGTATCTACCAGAAATGGTATTCGCTTATAGATGGGCAAAAAAGAAGAAAATAGCTGTTAGTGGATTTGATTCGTCTATTAACGTATTGAGCAAAGGCATGACAGAAAAAGATAATAAAAGTATAATAAAAAAACAAAAGAAGTTAATGAGAGGCTATACTTGGAAAGATTTTAATAAAGAAAAATATCTCAAATTGCTGGAAGGTTCAGAAGAAGATTTAATAGATTGGAAAAAGGAACAAAGACGTGAAAAGAAAATGTTGCAAAATATTAAAAAAGCAATGCATTCGAATGGAATAATTGTAATCGTTACAGGTTGTGGTCATCTTAAATTTTTTAAAAAACACATAAAAAGAGCTGTCTTTCCTTTTAGATGACTCTGTGAATAATTCTCTCTCATTCTTCTCACATATCTCTCACATACCTCAGAACCCTACAACAAAGGCCTCAATTACCTCAACCTTAGTATCTGAACATCAGAGCAGAGAACAACAAACATCACATATTTACTCTGCTAAACTACTCTACTAAGCTCTCGACAACACAGAATAGATGAACTAACTTTACCTTTTTAAGAAAAAAGGGTAAAACGGTGTAATTTTTTGGTCATAGCTATATACCCTGATTATAAATGGGCCTGCTCGGAATCGAACCGAGGATCTCCACCTTGTGAAGGTGGCGTCATAACCATTGTCCAATCCTTTTTGGTGAAGCTTTTTCTCAAAAAGGTTCTCTAGACCACAGGCCCAATCAAAAGCTTTATATAAGATTAATGCTTTATACCTATATGCTCAATAAAAGCCTTTTGATATCAAGTTTAGCATTTCTTTTATCTATTAGTCTAATAAGCGCTAATCATAATGATGATATCACAACATTTACTACACCATCCGGAATCATAATTAATGTTCCAGAACAAGCTCTTCAAAATACTCATGCAACTTTATTATCAGACGGAAGAACATTAGAAAGAAGAATTCATATATTTTACAAATTTAATCATAATCCGAATCATAATCCTCCAGGACAACAGGGTGGAGGTGGCACTTCGAGTTGTTTTGCATTTATCTCAAATGGAGCAAAATGGAAAACCACAGAACAATATGTTTTAAGCACATCTAATAATGACGGTCTTTCCTCTAGTTTTGTTACAAGCACTATTTCAACAAGTCTAGACACATGGGACAATGAAGTTGCTTTTGATATCTT